>NZ_JBEGED010000016.1:126878-140655 GCF_040202885.1 Xanthomonas sp. WHRI 1810A | reverse complement strand
CACGGGAGCGAGACCTTTTGGTTACTTTTGCGGCGTTTGGCAAAAGTGACCCGCCGTAAGGGCGGAACCGATATCAGCCACACCCCCAATAACGGATATTCACACGATCGCAGGAGCATCAGACAAACCGCTTCGGTCGAGCGCGACCCCGGAGCCTCGCACAGGCTCATCAGCGCCTACAGCGGCCCACGTGATCGGCAGATTAGCGCTAGACCCTCAGCCTCATTTCTGCGGCGGTGTCTCAATCGACTTGGGCACATCGCTGGTCGGCACGAAGGTCTTGTTCTCTTCGGCAGCCGCCGCCTTGGACTCATCTTCAGCCTTGGCCGCCTTGCCACTTTCCTTCGCCGCGTCGTTCGCTTTGTCCTGCGCCTTCTCGGCGTGCTGCTGAGCGTCCTGGGCCTTGTCTTCGGACTTCGAATCGCAGGCGGCCAGCCCGAGTACGGCGGCGAGGATCAAGGTACTGCCAATTAGCTTCTGCACGTGTCATTTCCAATGGTCAACAAATTGAATTAGCTTCGAGCCGCGGGCGTCCAAGGAAGTTCAGTGCGTGTGACCGTGATCAACGCCTTGATAAATCAAGCGAATCCGACGCAACCCCGACAGCCCGTCGTGCGCCTCCCATCGTGGCCACGGCACGTGCCCATAGGAAGTCACCCCATGAACAGCCCAAGCACTCGCCCTGCCCCGTTCCTCGCACCGGACGACGTCGTCGTGCTGTTCGACGGCACCTGCAAGCTCTGCAACGGCTGGGCGCGGTTTGTGATCGAGCACGACCGCGCGCACCGGATGAAGCTCGGCGCGGTTCAGTCACCCGAAGGCCAGGCGCTGCTGAAGTGGGCAGGACTGCCCCAGGACAAATTCAACACCATCGTGCTGATCGCCCACGGCGAGGTGTTTATCCGCTCGGAGGCGATGTTCCAGATCATGGCCCGGCTCCCCGCCCCATGGTGCTGGCTGACGGTGGCGCGAGTGGTGCCGGGTGCGTTGCGTGACTGGCTGTACGACAAAATCGCGCTGAATCGCTATCGATTGTTTGGGCGGTACGACGCGTGTCGGTTGCCGGCTGCGGATCACCACGGGCGCTTTTTGCAGGCAGAGGGTTGAGCGAGAGATCCTTTGGCGGCAGGACGATGGCCATCGCGGGCAAGCGCGCGCCTACACAGATAAGCGTGCGGCCAGAAGCATCCTACTTCACCCGCCGCGTCTCTTTCGAAGGGCGATAGCCGAAGTAGGCGCTGTAGCATTTGCTGAAGTGGCTGGGCGAGACAAAGCCGCAGGCCACCAGCACGTCCACCTGGGACATTTCGGTGTGTTGCAACAAGCGGCGGGCTTCAGTGATGCGCAGTTCCAGGTAGTAACGTTGCGGCGTGGTGCCCAGTTGCTCCTTGAACAACCGTTCGATCTGCCGACGGGAACGGCCTGCGTATTCGGCCAGTTGTTCCATCTCCAGCGGTTCTTCCAGATTGGCGTCCATGAGCTTGACCACCTCCCGCAACGGCGCACTCACGGACAGGTGCGGCGAAGGTTTGATGCGCCGGTAGCGAGATTCTTCGAACGACAGGATGTCCTCGATGCCTTCCACCAGCGCCTTGTCGTGCAGCGCTTTGATCCACTCCAGCGCCATGTGATAAGCCCCCGCCGGGCTCGACGCGGTCAGGCGATCGCGATCGATCACGAACGCTTCGCTGGTGACATGGGTCACTTTCGAGACCTCCGCCAGCGCCGGTCGGTGCTCGGGATGGATGGCGCAGCGATACCCGTCGAGCAAACCGGCCACGCCGAGGAACCACGCGCCGTTCCACAAGCCAGCCAGCGCGATCCCCTGCTCGGCGGCGGCGCGCAGCAGCTGGGTTAATTCGGGGTCGACCTTGAGCGGCGTGCGATAGCCGCCGCAGATCACCAGCAGATCCAGTGCCTGCAGGTCTTCGGCTTGAAGCCGCGCGTCGGGCCTGATCACCAGCCCCAGATCGCTGGTCACTTCGCCGTCATGCAGGGCGAAGGTGCGCGACACGAACAGGCCGGGACGCAGCAGGTTGGCGGTGACGATGGTGTCCAGCGCCTGGGTGAACGCGGGCAGGGAAAAATGCTCCAGCAGCAGGAACCCCGCCCGGGCCTGGGCGGACAGATCACGGCGCTCCCCTTCCACATAACGCAGGTTTTTGCCCTGCATCCCACCGCTGAACTGCCGTCGTTCGATCATGCTCGACTCTTTGTGTTGTGGACACCGATACGGTGCCGATCGTCGTTGAAACGCGGGTTGCCGATGCCCTGAAAGGGTTGACCCGCCGTGCAGACCAAGCCCGCTTTTTTACTCCAGCACCTGCTCGGTGTCATACCGAACCCGCGCCTGGCGAAAACCTTCGGCGTTGTCCGCGACCCACATCCACAGCGGGATCATCTGCCCCAACAGGCCCTTGCCCAGCGCGGACAATTCGTAGTCCACACGGGGCGGGACTTCGTTGTAATCCCGGCGCACCACCAGCCCGTCCCGTTCCAGCTGACGCAGGCTGCGGGTCAGCATCCGTTGGCTCACGCCGCTCATGCGCCGGGCAATTTGCGCGTGACGCAATCGTCCTTCCACCCCCAGCGTATGAACGATCCCCAGGGACCAGCGGTTACCGGCGTGGGTCAGCACTTCTCGCTTCAGACCATCGTCTTCGGCACTCAGCGCTTCGCACGCGGCCTGTGATTGCCTGATCAGCTCTTCGTTGTCCATCCGCCCCTCCGGGATCACGGGTGTGCCTACTTATGGGCAGGTTGCTGTGGTGACAGGATAACCGCCTGTCCTCTTCAACCGCACTTTGGAGCATGCCATGCCTTCGCAAAACCCTGTTAAAACCGAGCATATTCTGGTGCTGGGCGCCGGCGAACTGGGCCTGTGTGTCCTGCGCGAACTGGCCACCCACGTCGCGAACGGAACAGCGGCCAGCCTCACGGTGCTGCTGCGTGCGTCCACCGTCGCCAGCACGGACCCCGGCAAACGCGCTGAACTGAACGCACTGCACGCGCTGGGCATCGAGATCCTGCAGGCCGACCTGATCAACGACTCGGTGGAAGACCTGGGCCGCCATTTCGGGGGCTTCGACACCGTCATCAGTTGCGTGGGCTTCGTCGCTGGCGCAGGCACCCAACGCAAGCTCGCCCGGGCCGTGCTTGAAGCGGGCGTGAAACGCTACGTGCCGTGGCAGTTCGGGGTGGACTACGACGTCATCGGCCGAGGCAGCGCCCAGGACCTGTTCGATGAACAGCTGGACGTGCGCGACCTGCTCCGCGCACAACGCACCACCGAGTGGCTGATCATTTCCACCGGGATGTTCACCAGCTTCCTGTTCGAACCGGTGTTTGGCGTGGTGGACCTGGCCCACAACACCGTGCACGCCCTGGGCAGCTGGGACACCCGGGTGACCGTGACCACCCCGGAAGACATCGGCACGCTGACAGCCGCGATCCTGTTCGCCGAACCGCGCCTGGCCAATCAAGTGGTGTTCGTCGCCGGCGACACCTTGAGCTACGGGCAACTGGCGGACACGCTGGACACGGTGCTCGACCGCCAACTGACGCGCGTCGCGTGGGACGTGCCCCTGCTGGAACGCCGGTTGGCCGCCGCGCCCGAGGATCAGATGAGCAAGTACCGCGCGGTGTTCGCCCAGGGCCGGGGGGTGGCGTGGGACAAGCGCGACACCTTCAACGGTGCGCACGGCATGGAGCTGACCACGGCGGCGGCGTGGATCGAGCAGAACCTGACGTAGCCCTCATGCATCGGCCGGACGCGGGTTGATCAGGATCGCGCCGGCAATGACGTTGAACAGAGGGTCCGCACGGGGCGCCAGCGAAGGTTGGTCGTTGAGCCAGGTCAGCGCCCCCACCAGGGCGCACGGGCTTGGCATCTCCAGGGATGTGATCGCCGCAAATCCGTGGGAGCGGACCTGTCCGCGAAGAAGTCAGTACCTCCGCCGCACACCCTTTGCAGCCACGCTCCGCATGGGAGCCATCAACAAACACCCGACAGTGCATCGCGAGCAAGCTCCCTCCCACCAGGATTTTGCATTTGGCGATGAAGCGGCGTCGAACGCCAGAATGTGTAGGCGCTGCCGAGCCGCCGAAGGCTGCGATAGCGATCTGTCTGACACACCGCATCGCAGCCTCGCACGGGCTTGGCAGCGCCTACAGAACCTCAGCAATTACAGGCCAGGCGCTTCCACGGAGAAAGGAATTTCAGCCCGGACCCGGGATACCGCGCCGCTGAACCGCCACGCATTTGATTTCCAGCAGCAGCGCCGGGTGTGCCAGTGCGTCGACGCCCAGGCAGGTCCAGGCGCACAAGCCTTTGGGGAACACCTGATCCTTCACCCGCCGAAAGACCTCCATGTGGGTGGCGAGGTCGACGTGGTAGGTGGTCATGTCCACCACGTCCTCGAAGGTGCAGCCGCCTGCGCTCAGGACGATGCGCAGGTTTTCCCAGGCGGCGAGGAACTGCTGCTCGGGGTCCTCGATCACCACCAGCTCCGGCGTTCGACCGATCTGGCCGGCGCAGAACAGCGTGTCCCCGACTTTCACGGCGGGGGCATAGCCGATGCGTTCCGGGATGAGCTTCATGGACGCGGGGACGATGATTTCGCGATCTGACATTTTGACTCCCGTTTGATGACGGTCAGGTGGATGGCGTGCAGATTACCCCAGGCCGACCGCGATCAACCGGCCTCCTTCAACAATTCGGCCAGCGTTGCCCTGTACCCCTGCAACGCCTCGTGCTCCAGCCAGTGCCGGCCGTTGTCGATGACCTGTCGCCCTCCGACAAACACATCGCGCACCGGTCGGGTGTTGTGTTCGCAGAACACCAGCGCGGACAGCACTTGTCCTGGGGTACTCGGGTCCACACCTGAAGCATCGGGGTCGATGACCAGCAGATCCGCGCGTTGCCCGACTGCCAGGCCCGCCACGGCTCGACCGGTGGCCGCCGCGCCGCCGATGACGGCCTGACTGAACAAGCGATCGGCCACCGCCGGCGCCTGCGGCGTGGCCAGTACGTTGCGGCGTCGATGCAGCAGGCGTTGCCCGTATTCCAGCAGGCGCAATTCGGACCACGGGTTGACCGCCACGTTGCTGTCGGAACCGATGCCCCAACGGCCATTGGCGGCCAGATAACGCTGAGCGTCGAACAGCCCGTCACCCAGATTCGCTTCGGTGGTCAGGCACAGCCCGGCGGTGGCGCCACTGTGCGCCAGGCCCGCGTATTCGGCGTCGTCCATGTGGGTGGCGTGCACCAGGCACCAGCGCGCATCCAGCGGCTGACGGTCCAGCAGCCACTGCACCGGACGCTGCCCCAGCACCGCCACGCAGTCGTCCACTTCCTTGGTCTGCTCGGCAATGTGGATGTGGACCGGCGCCTGCGGGTCATCCAGGTGCAGGCCTTCGACCAGTGTCGTCAGCGATGCCTCGCTCACTGCGCGCAGGGAGTGCGGGGCCACGCCGTAGCGCAGGTTGCCGCTTTGCGGCGCGATTTTCTTCAGCCGTTGCCGCAGGTCCAGGATCCACTCCGGCGACGCGATGAACCGGCGCTGATGGGGCAAAGGCTCGACCTGGCCGAACCCGCCGTACTGGTACAGCACCGGCAACAGGGTCATGCCGATGCCCACGTCCTGCGCGGCACCGACGATGCGCTGGGACAGTTCCGCCGGATTTTCGTAGGGCTGGCCGTCGGCGCCGTGGTGCACGTAATGAAACTCGCAGACCGAGGTGTAGCCGGCCTTGAGCATCTCGATGTACAGGTGACGGCCGATGGCGTGCAGGTGTTTGGGCTGCAGACGCTGGGCGAAGCGGTACATCAGCGTGCGCCAGCTCCAGAACGAATCGGCTGGATCGCCCAGGGTTTCCGTCAGGCCGGCCATGGCCCGCTGGAAGGTGTGGGAATGCAGGTTCGGCATGCCGCTGATAACCGGGCCGGCGGCCACCGGAGTGCCGGGGCCGGGGGTGGCGTCCGGCTCGATGTGGGTCAGATCACCCGCTGCATTCCAGCGCAGCAAGACGTTGCGGCGCCAGCCTTCCGGCAACAGCGCGCTGGCGGCGAACAGGCTGTGATGGGCCGCGCTCACAACGATGGTGCTCCATCGCGGGCCAGCACGCTTTGCAGAAAGCTGCGGGTGCGGGCTTCCCTGGGCGCGGTGAACAGCTGCGCAGGCGGCGCCGCTTCGACGATAGCGCCCTTGTCCATGACCACCACCACATCGGCCACTTCCCGGGCAAAGCCCATCTCGTGGGTGACGATGATCATGGTCATGCCCTCGCCCGCCAGGGTTTTCATGACCTGCAGCACTTCGCCCACCAGCTCCGGGTCCAGGGCCGAGGTCGGCTCATCGAACAGCATCACTTTCGGGTCCATGGCCAGGGCCCGAGCGATGGCCACCCGCTGCTTCTGCCCGCCGGACAAGGTGCCGGGAAAAACGTTGGCTTTGTGCGCAAGCCCGACCTTTTCCAGCAGGCGCATGCCTTGGGCGTCGGCGTCATGACGGGAGGTGTTGCGCAGGGCCATGGGCGCCAGGGTGATGTTGTGCAGCACGCTCAGGTGCGGGAACAGGTTGAACGACTGAAAGACCATGCCGACTTCGCTGCGCAACGCGTCGAGCTTGGTTTCGGACATCATCTGGCCGTCTTCCACCACCGTGTGGCCGCAGGCATGCAGGGTGCCGCCCTCGGCGGTTTCCAGCCCGTTCATGCAACGCAGGAAGGTGCTTTTTCCCGAGCCGCTGGGGCCGATGACCACCACCACCTGGCTAGGCTGCACGCTGAAATCGATGTTGTGCAGCACCTGGTTGCTGCCAAAGGACTTGCTCAGGTTTTTGATGTCGATGATGGGCTGGCTCATCACACTCTCCCGTCAGCGCGCAGCATTTTTTCGGTGCGGCGCAGGATCAAGGTGGTGGTGCCGGTGAGCACCAGGTAGATCAACGCGATGGCCAGGTACACCTCCAGCGAGCGGTAGGACACGCTGATGATTTTCTCGCCCTCGTGCATCACGTCGGCGATGGTCAGCAGCGAAACCAGCGCGGAATTCTTGATCAGCGCGATGAATTCGTTGCCCAGCGCCGGAATCATGCGCACGAACGCCTGGGGCAGGACCACTTTGCGCATCGCCATCTTGTACGGCAGGCCCAGGGAACGCGCGGCTTCCATCTGGCCGTTTTCCACCGACTGGATGGAGCCACGGACGATTTCCGAGACGTAGGCGGCGCTGTAGATGCCCAGACCAAAGATGCCGCAGACATACGCCGGCAACTGAATGCCGAAGTGCGGCAGGCCGAAAAACAGGATGAACAGCTGCACCAGCAACGGCGTGCCGCGCACCAGGGTCAGGTACGTGGTGCAAAAGCCGTAGATCAGTCGGCGTTTGGGGTTCAGACGACCCAGGCCAATGAGCAGCCCCAACACGCAGCCGAGCACCAGCGCCGCGGCGGTGATTTCGATGGTGATCAGGGTGCCGGAGGCGAGCGCGCGCCAGCCGTCCCATACCGGGGAAAAGTCGAGATCCATGGTGTGCTCCGGTTTCTGTTACGTGAATGGCAGGCCGTGAAGACCGCCGGCAGGCAGCGTCCGGCGCCAGGGCCCCGGACGTTTCAAGCCCGTTATTCGACGGTGGTGCCAAACCACTTCTGCGTCAGCGCGGCGTATTCGCCGTTGCCGCGCAGGGTTTTCAGCGCTGCGTTCATCTGCTGCTGCAGCTCGCCGTCACTCTTGCGCACGGCAAAGCCATACAGCTCGGTGGTCAGGCCCTGATCCAGCACGCGAACCTTGGGCTGCGCCTTGGCGTATTCCACCGCCGCCGGACGACCGGTAACGGCCGCGTTGACCCGGCCAATGGTCAACAGGTCGAACATCGCCTGGTTCTTCTCGACCTCGACCACTTCCACTGCGGGGTAGTTGTTTTTCAGGAACTCGATGGACTTGGTGCCCACCTGCGCCGAGACCTTCTTACCCGCCACCAGATCGGCCGGTACGTTGATGCTGGTGTCATCCTTCAACGCCAGCACCGCCAGGCCGCCCCGGTAATAGGAGTCGGTGAAGTTGACCACCTTGCTGCGCTCGTCGGTCATGTAGATGGCCGAGGCGGCGACGTCGAAACGGTTGGCGATCAGGCCGGGAATCAGGCCTTTGAAGCCGATATCGACCCACTCCACTTTCTTGTTCATCTGTTTGCCGATGGCTTCGATCAGCTCGATGTCGAAACCGGTGCGTTTGCCGTCCTGCACGAATTCCATCGGTGGGAACGTGGCGTCGGTGCCCACGCGAATCACGTCATCGGCGGCCTGGGCCGAGGTGCTGAGCAAGGTGGTCAGGGCGAACGCGGCGGCCAGGGGGCCAAACAACTTCATGGCTTTCATTACGGATTCCTTCGGCTAGGGTGAGTCCTGATGCTGTTCAGAACAAGGATTGACCGGCAGGTTAAAAGCGATTGCAGATACGGCTGGCTGCTTTTCTGGTGAGGCTGATCAACTCCGCCTCCCGTGGGCCAACGCGTAATGAAGGCGCCATCAACGTCAGCGTGCCCTCGAGTTTTTCATCGTGGGAGATCAACGGGACGCTGACGCCCCATACCCCCAGGTCCACTTCGCTGTCGCTGGTGGCGTAACCGTTCTTGCGGATAGCGGCGATTTCCTTGGCCAGCGCCGCACTCTTTGCGCAGGGACCCAGCTCGGTGGCGATCAGGTGTTGGCGGGTTTCCTCTGGCAGAAATGCCAGCAGGCTTTTGGCCGACGCGCCCTGCATCATCGAATGGGTGCGGCCCTTGGTGAAGGAACAGCGCAGGGAACTGCTGCTCTCCTCCATGGCAATGCAGACCATTTGCCCGTTGCTGTGGACCAGCAGACCGACGCTTTCGCCGGTGCGCTCCACCAGGGCGGCGAGTTCGTCGCGGCTCTGGTTGATGAGATTGGAAGTCTGATCGAAGCCCCAAGCCAACTGCACGCCGGTGGCGCCGGGCTCATAGAGGCCGGTGGTCATGTGCTCTTGCAGCAGGCCCCATTTCTTCAGGGCCGCGAGATGGCGGTAGACCGTGCTGAGCGGCATACCGACCTGCGCTGCAATGCGCTTGGCGCCGATGGGCTGGCCGGCCTTGGCCACACAGGCCAACACCTGGAGCACGCGGTCGACGATGCTTTTGAGTCCGGAGTCATTCATGTCTGCACTATAAGAGACTCTTCCCGGTTTGGGAGCAGGATTCCCACTGGGCGAGAAAGCTGGCGGATAAACGTGGAATGGGTCGCGATCTGTAGGAGCGCGCTTGCCCGCGATTGCGGTGGGTCAGTCACCGGTGTGCAAGCTGACAGAACGTCATCGCGGGCAAGCGCGCTCCTACAATGATCGGCGGTAATGGCAAGTCTGTGCACGGAGCACAGATCTGTGGGAGCGGACCTGTCCGCGAAAGCTATTTATTGACGAAAAAGAGGTGTCGAATGTACCGGCCCCTTCGCGGACAGGTCCGCTCCCACGGTTTTGCGCCAGACAGATGGACGCGTAAATCTTGTGGAGCTGCCGAACCCGTGCGAAGGCTGCGATGCGGTACATCTGACACAGTGCCATCGCAGCCTTCGTGCCTCGGCAGCTCCTACAAAATCGCGATTGCCCGTTACCCTGCGACGGGTTCTGTGACTTCGCTCTGCCGTTGCGCAGCGTCGCGATACCCGAGGTAGCTTTGCTGAATGGCGATCTGGTCGGCGACGTATTTGGCGTCGTGCCACACGCCCCAGATGAATGCGGAACCCCGGCGGGATTGCCACGGCAGGCCGAGGAAGTAGATGCCGGATTCAGTCGACACCCCGCGCTGGTGCTGCGGTTTGCCGTTGGCGTCAAAGGCGTCGACTTTCAGCCAGCTGTAATCGGTGGCGAAGCCGGTGGCCCAGATGATAGTGGTCACGCCCGCAGCCGCCAGGTCCAGCTCAAGCAGCGGATGGGTCACGCATTCCGGCTCCGGAAACCGCTGGCGCGCCTCAGGTTCCAGTGGCAGGTCCAGGCCATTGCGCGCGACATACGCATCGGCCTTATCCAGCAGCGCCAGGTAATTTTCATCGCCCCGGTTGAGGTTGTCGGCCAGGTCCGGCTGGAAGCTCACCACGCCGTTGTCGAATGAGCGAGTCAGCCCGACGAGGTTCATGCCGCGATGGGCCAGGCCCCGAAAATCCACCGTGCGACCGCCATGGGCACCGCTCACGGCAATGGTCACGTGTTCCCTGCCCGGCTTCATGGTCGATGCATCCCATTCGCCCAGCACACCCAGCCACCAGCAGAAATCCCGGTTGCGGTAAGCACGCGGCGGCCGGTCATGCTGCCCCACCGACAAGTACACCTGACGGCCAGCGCGCAGCAGCTCATCGGCGATCTGCACCCCGGATGAACCGGCGCCCACCACCAGCACCGCGCCCTCGGGCAACTGCTGCGGATTGCGGTATTGCGCCGAATGGATTTGCGTCAGCCGCGCGTCTTTCGGTGCAATTGGCGGGATCACCGGTTGCTGGAACGGCCCCGTGGCCACCACCACGCGCTGGGCCTCGATCACGCCGTCGGAAGTTTCAACGGTAAAGCCCGGACGGCCGACGTTGCGCTCGACCTTTTTCACGTCAACGCCGGTGCGGATCGGCGCGTTGAATTTCCTGGCGTAGGCCTGGAAGTAATCCGCCACGCGCTCCTTGGGGGCAAAGCCGTCGGGGCTGAGGTCGTCGAACTCAAGGCCGGGGAACCGGTCATGCCAGGCCGGGCCGTTGGCCACCAGGGAATCCCAGCGTCCGGTGCGCCAGGCTTCAGCGATGCGGGCGCGTTCCAGGACAAGGTGAGGCACGCCCAGTCGGCTCAGATGCTCACTCATCGCGACGCCTGCCTGCCCGGCGCCCACAACGAGCGTATCGATTTCTAGTTTTCCAACTGACATGTCTGTGTCCTTCCCAGAGGCGGTTTGCAGCATTCTGTTCAGATACACGGGGGAGCGAAATTATGATTTATGTCGTCGCAAGGCAGGAAAAAGCTTGAGCTGGCGGGAAAGCGCTGGTGCGCCGGTGTCGATGCGCCTGGCCGGGCCTCAATGATCACAGGCCGGGCAGCGTGCGAATTCAGCCCTCAAGCATGCCGTGGCACATCAGCGTCAGGAAGCTGCGCATGTGCCGGGCGTGGGCCTCGCGGTCGGGCGTGGTCTCGGTCGCCAGGCGGATGAACGCCATGTTGGCGTACTGATTGAACACCGTGGCCGCCACGTCCATGTCCACCGACGCCTTCAACACGCCCTGCTGCTGATAGTGCAGCAGCAGGGCCTTGGTTTCCTCGATGACGGCGATATTCCACGGCTCCAGAGAGTGCGCAAGGTCCCCGGTGAACAGGAACGGCGCCAGTTCTCGCCACAGCGCAGACGGCATGGCGCGCAGTTGGTAGGTGGTCATCAGGCCTTCGAACTCACACAAGGCGTCCAACGGATTGCCTGTTGCATCCAGTGTGGCCCGCGCCTCGCGCATGGCCTGCTCGTCGGGTGCCTTGAGCAGCGCCAGCAGAATGTCCTGCTTGCCGCCGAAGTAATTGACCACCGTTGGCGCCGACACACTAGCCTGATTAGCGATCTGCTCCAGGGTGGTGGCTTCGAAGCCGTTGGTCTTGAACAGCTCCAGCGCGGCATCGGCAATTACTTGGCGCCGCTGCTCTTTTTGTCGCTCTCTCAGTCCTGTCATGGCGTCCTGTTCGTTCAGCCCGGTTGATCCTACGGGATAGCGCCTCAGCCTACGGACAATTATTTGCGCCGCAAAATGTTTTCTTTACAAAAATATTTTTTGGTAGCAAATACTATCAGGTCCCGCCCTGCTCCCCTTGCATGCGCGGCGCTTCCCACAGGAGAACACCATGTCCGCTGAAACCACGCCAGGCCGCTCCACCCGTGACTATCAGGCCAGTGATGCGGCCCATCACATTCACGCGTTCGTCGATCAGAAAGCGCTGAACGAAGAAGGCCCGCGGGTGATGGTGCGCGGCGACCGATTGGCGTTGTGGGACAACGACGGCAAGCAGTACCTGGACGGCATGTCCGGCCTGTGGTGCACCCACCTCGGTTACGGGCGCAAGGACCTGGCGGCCGCCGCCAGTGCCCAGCTGGAACAGTTGCCCTACTACAACATGTTCTTCCACACCACCCACCCGGCGGTCATCGAGCTGTCGGAGTTACTGTTCAGCCTGTTGCCCGATCACTACAGCCACGCGATCTACACCAACTCCGGCTCCGAGGCCAACGAGGTGCTGATCCGCACGGTGCGCAAGTTCTGGCAGGTCATGGGCCAGCCCGAAAAGAAGATCATGATCGGCCGCTGGAACGGTTATCACGGCTCGACCCTTGCGGCCACGGCCCTGGGCGGCATGAAGTTCATGCATGACATGGGTGGCACCATTCCTGACGTGGCGCACATCGACGAACCGTACTGGTACGCCCACGAAGGCGACCTGACCCCGGAAGCATTCGGCCTGCGGGCGGCGCGCCAGCTGGAAGCAAAGATCCTGGAACTGGGCGCGGACAAGGTCGCAGCGTTTGTCGCCGAGCCGTTCCAGGGCGCTGGCGGCATGATCATCGCGCCGGACACGTACTGGCCGGAAATCCAGCGCATCTGCCGCCAGTACGACGTGCTGCTGTGCGCCGACGAAGTGATTGGCGGGTTCGGCCGCACCGGGGAATGGTTCGCCCACCAGACCTTCGGTTTCGAGCCGGACACCCTGTCCATCGCCAAGGGCCTGACCTCCGGCTACATCCCCATGGGCGGCCTGATCCTGTCCCGGCGCATGGCCGAGGCGCTGGTGGAAAAAGGCGGCATGTTCGCCCACGGCCTGACCTACTCCGGGCACCCGGTGGCGGCGGCGGTGGCGATTGCCAACCTCAAGGCGTTGCGCGACGAAGGCGTGGTCACCCAGGTCCGCGACGACACCGGGCCCTATCTGCAGCAGTGCCTGCGGGAGGTGTTTGCCGATCATCCGCTGGTGGGTGAAGTGCAAGGGGTCGGCCTGGTGGCGGCGTTGCAGTTCGCCGAAGACAAGGCCACCCGCAAGCGCTTCGTCAACGAGAACGACATCGCCTGGCGCTGCCGGACCATCGGCTTCGAAGAAGGCGTCATCATCCGCTCCACCCTGGGCCGCATGATCATGGCCCCGACACTGGTCGCCACCCGCAGGGAATTGGATGAACTGGTGGACAAAACCCGCATCGCCGTGGACCGCACGGCGCGGGAGTATGGTCGGCTTTAACCAGAAGCGTTGCCGGGCTGCCTTCGCGAGCAAGCTCCCTCCCACGGGCTATTCGCCAACGCCCAGATCTTGTAGGAGCGCGCTTGCCCGCGATTCGGTATTCCGCACCCGGAAGATGCGCGGATGTACCGGCCTCTTCGCGGACAGGTCCGCTCCCACCAGATAGGTGATCGGCAGGAGATCAGCGATTGGCTTCTGCCAAAGGCGTAGGAGCGTGGCTTGTCCCGCGATCTGCCGGGGTCGCGCTCGACCGCGAAGCGGCAGCAAAACCTCTGGATGCGGTTTCGACTGACACACCTCGGGCGTCTGGTTTCAGGGCCGCTTCGCAGCCCATCGCAGGACAAGCCAGCTCCCACGGCCTTCGGCCAGAATCGAAAGCCAAGGCGCGGTGACGCGAAGCAGGGTGATGATCACCAAAGCCCGCGGGCATGACACCAATCTGTAGTAGCGCGCTTGCCCGCGATTCGGTATTCCGCACCCGGAAGATGCGCGGATGTACCGGCCTCTTCGCGGACAGGTCCGC
>NZ_JBEGED010000016.1:114211-126779 GCF_040202885.1 Xanthomonas sp. WHRI 1810A | reverse complement strand
CTCCCACCGGATAGGTGATCGGCAGGAGGTCAGCGATTGGCTTCTGCCGAAGGCGTAGGAGCGTGGCTTGTCCCGCGATCTGCCCGGGTCGCGCTTGCCCGCGAAGCGGCAGCAAAACCTCTGGATGCGGTTTCGACTGACACACCTCGGGCGTCTGGTTCCAGGGCCGCTGCGCGCCCCATCGCAGGACAAGCCAGCTCCCACGGCCTTCGGCCAGAATCGAAAGCCGAGGCGCGGTGACGCGAAGCAGGGTGATGATCACCAAAGCCCGCGGGCATGACACAAATCTGTAGGAGCGCGCTTGCCCGCGATTCGGTAGTCGGCATCCGGAAAATGCGGCGCCGAACACACAAACTGTAGGAGTGAGCTTGCTCGCGAGGGGCCGGTAAGTCCGCTACCTCTCTACGGCCTGAACCATCGCTTTCGCGGGCAAGCCTCGCTCCAACGGGACGGGGATGATGTTTCAACGCGGGCTAACCACCTTTTACATAACCAAGCACCACAAAAAACCTCGTTTCGCGCACCGTCGGGCATGGACAGAATGGGTTCATGCCCAATCGAAACGAGGAAACCGCGATGACTCAGCCGACCCACACGCGCATTCGCATGTTCAACACCAAAGAGACCTACCCGAACCAGTCGCTGGACAACGACCTGTGCCAGGCCGTGCGCGCCGGTAACACGGTGTACGTGCGCGGCCAGATCGGCACCGATTTCGCCGGCAACCTCGTCGGCCTCGGCGACCCTCGCGCCCAGGCCGAGCAGGCGATGAAAAACGTCAAGCAACTGCTGGAAGAAGCCGGCAGCGACCTGAGCCACATCGTCAAGACCACCACTTACCTGATCGACCCCCGCTACCGCGAGCCGGTCTATCAGGAAGTCGGCAAATGGCTCAAGGGCGTGTTCCCGATCTCCACCGGGCTGATCATTTCCGGGCTGGGCCAACCTGAATGGCTGATGGAGATCGACGTGATCGCCGTCATCCCGGACGCAGTCATTTCCTGACCTGGACGCACACACCATGACGTTTTCTATCGTCGGCCGCTGCGCCGAAACCGGTCAATTGGGCATCGCCATCAGCTCCTCCAGCATTGCCGTGGGCGCCCGTTGCCCGTGGCTGCTGCCGGGGGTGGGCGCGGTGTCCACCCAGAACATCACCCTCCCCGCGCTGGGCCCGCAAGTGCTGGCGCAACTGGAACGGGGGCTGTCCCCTGCCCAGGCGCTGGACAAGGTGCTGACGAGCAACGGCTACAGCCAGTTCCGCCAGGTCACGGCGATCAACCACCTGGGCCAGACCTCGCATTTCAGCGGCAGTGAAACCCTGGGCACGCACAACGCCGTGGCGGGCGAACAGTGCGTCGGCGCCGGCAACATGCTGGCCGACCGCGCCGTGATCGACAGCCTGGTGCGCACCTTCGAAACCAGCGGCGGCCAACTGGCCGATCGGTTGCTCGCCGCCATGCAGGCGGCAATCGCTGCCGGTGGCGAGGCAGGACCGGTACACTCCGCAGCGCTGGTGGTGGTGGGCGAGCTGACCTGGCCCATCGTCGACCTGCGGGTCGATTGGGCGGATGAAGACCCCATCGGTAAACTGACGCAACTGTGGACCGCGTACAGTCCGCAGATGCAGGATTACATCGTTCGCGCCCTGGACCCAACCAAGGCGCCCAGTTATGGCGTGCCCGGGGATGAATGAATGAGCAACAGTCGCGAGCTGCTGGCCGCATTGATCGGCTTCGACACCACCAGTCGTGAGTCGAATCTGCACCTGATCGAGTACGTCCGCGACTACCTCACGCAATGGGACGTGCCCTGCGAGCTGATCTTCAACGACGACCGCTCCAAAGCCAACCTGTTCGCCACGCTGGGCCCGGATGACCGTCCGGGCCTTGTGCTGTCCGGCCACACCGATGTGGTGCCGGTGGACGGCCAGCCGTGGACCACCGCGCCGTTCGAGCTGACCGAGCGCGACGGCAAGCTCTACGGACGTGGCACCGCAGACATGAAGGGCTACATCGCCTGCGTCCTGGCCGCCGTGCCGCGACTGTTGTCTGCGCCGTTGCGCATGCCGGTGCACATCGCCCTGTCCTACGACGAAGAAGTCGGCTGCCTGGGCGTTCGCTCCCTGCTGGCCGAACTTGAACAGCGCCCGCACACGCCGCTGCTGTGCATCATCGGCGAACCCACCGAACTCAAACCGGTGCTCGGCCACAAGGGCAAACTGGCGATGCGTTGCGATGTGCACGGCGCGGCCTGTCACTCGGCCTACGCGCCCCAGGGCGTCAACGCCATCGAATACGCCGCCGAGCTGATCGGCGAGCTGGGCCGGATCGGCTCGACGCTGCGTGCCCCCGAGCTGCACGACCCGCGCTTCGACCCGCCGTTTTCCACGGTGCAGACCGGCGTGATCAGCGGCGGTAAGGCGCTGAACATCGTGCCGGCGGATTGCCGTTTCGATTTCGAAGTCAGGGCCCTGCCCGCCCACGACCCACGGGACGTGGCCGAGCAGCTTGAGCGCTACGCCCAGGCGCACGTGCTGCCGCGGATGCTCGCGGTGGACGCCGGCAGCGCCATTCGGTTTTCAGAACTCTCGGCCTACCCGGGACTGGCCACCGACAGCCAAAGCCAGGCGGCGCAGCTGATTGCGCAGTTCTGCGGCTCCAGCGAATTCACCACCGTCGCGTTCGGCACCGAAGGCGGGCTGTTCGACGCCATTGGCGTTCCAACCGTGGTCTGCGGCCCCGGCAGCATGGACCAGGGCCACAAGCCCGATGAGTTCGTCAGCCTCGCGCAACTGGCGGCCTGCGACGCGATGCTCGAACGCATCGCGGTGGCGCTGCACAGCTGAGGTCAGGCCTCCGTCTTGGGCGCCAGCACTTCACGGCAGTGGTCGACAAACAACTGCGCCGGCTTGGTCAACTGCGATCGGCGCAGCCACGCTGCCGACAACCCGGAGCCGGTGACTTGCTCGGCCAGCGGCACGCACACCAGCTTCTGCCCGTCGTAGGTGAAGGGCGAATGCGGACGCGTGACCAGGATCGAAAACCCGAACCCGCGCCCCACCATGCCCCGCACCATTTCAATGGACGGCGAGCTGAACTGAATATTCGGCGTCAGCCCGCGCTCCTCGAAAATGCTTACGAAATAGGTCCGGCTCGGTTGCACGTCCAGCAGCACCATGGGTTCGAGCACCAGATCATTGAGCGAAACCTTGGCCTGATGCGCAAAGCGATGGCCTTCGGGCAGCAACGCATAAGGCTGCTGCGGCGCCATTAACGGCGCGGTGTCGATGGTGCTGTCCAGATCGTGTTCGTACAGCATCGCCAGATCGATGCTCCCTGAGGTCAGGGCCTGGACCAGCTCTTGCTGCTCACCGTCACGAATCCTGATTTCCACGCCGGGCCAGCGATCGCGGAAGCCGGCGATCAGGCGCGGCAGGTACAGCGGCGCGACGGTTTCGAAACAGCCGATGTCGATCTGCCCGGAGACCACGTCGTTGTCGGCCAGGGCGTTCTGTTCGAACTCGTGGGCCACCCGCAGCAGCTCCTGGGCCTTGCGGTAGAACCGTGCGCCGCTGGGCGTGAGGGATACGCCCTGGGCGTGGTGGCGGATGAACAACTGCACGCCGAAGCTTTCTTCCAGGTGCTTGATGGCCGTCGACACCGAGGGCTGCGCGATATAGAGCTTGCGGGACGCCTCGGCCACACTGCCGCATTCCACCGTGGTGACGAAGTATTTGAGTTGTCGCAGGTTATAAGCCGCCATGGGTTCCTCAGGAGTCATGAATCGATGCATCAAAACGGGGCGCAGCGATGAGGTGTTTCGTGGGGTCGCAGGGTAGTCGATCAGGCCCCACACCGCGATCCACCCGCCGCACTGCGCTGCAATTCTCCCGCCAGACACCCGCCCCGCGAAACCAGCAAATTCTTGGCGCTTGATGCTAAAAACCTTGTGCCGGGTTTTGATTGGCCTGTCGGCGTGGGATCTGGCGCCTTTGATTCTGGCCGCAGCGTGGCTTGTCCCGCGATTGGCGGCGCAGCCGTCATGAAACCAGACGCCCAGATGTGTCAGGCGAAACCGTATCCACAGGCTTTGCTGCCGCTTCGCGGCAGATCGCGGGACAAGCCACGCTCCCACGCCTTCGGCAGAAGCCGATCTGCGTGCATCTGCAGCGTTGTTGTTCTGTGATCAAGCCCTACTTTCACGCACCAAAATCGCGCACGACTAGTGAGTTTTTTTATCGCGTGCGAACACATTTTTACTCATTTCGTGCCCCTGCCACATGGCCCACTATCGGTTCATTGATCGTGTACATAGCCCGCGCCGGGCTATTTTGGAGCTTGCAGTGAACGACCTGACCCGCTGGCAGAACCTGGCAAACACACAGTCCTTCATCGATGCTTCGCGCATCGGCGGGCGTGCGCATTACGCTCAGGACGGCAAGACCTTTGCCGTGATCAACCCGGCCACCAACACCCTGCTGGCCCGGGTCACCGCCTGCTCCGACGCCGATGTCGATCTGGCCGTCAGGGTGGCGCGCAACGCCTTTGAAAACGGCCCCTGGGCCCGCATGACGCCGGGCGAGCGCAAGCGCATCCTGCTGCGCCTGTCGGAGCTGATTCTGGCGAACCGTGAAGAACTGGCATTGCTCGATTCCCTGAGCATGGGCAAGCCGGTACTGGACGCCTACATGATCGATGTGCCGGGCGCTGCCCACGTGTTCGCCTGGTACGCCGAAAGCCTGGACAAGCTGTACGACCAGGTCGCGCCCACCGCCCGCAACGTGCTGGCCACCATCACCCGCGCGCCGCTGGGGGTCATCGCCGCGGTGGTGCCGTGGAACTTCCCGCTGGACATGGCCGCCTGGAAACTCGCCCCGGCCCTGGCCGCCGGCAACAGCGTGATCCTCAAGCCCGCCGAGCAATCACCCTTCTCCGCCCTGCGTCTGGCGGAACTGGCGCTGGAAGCCGGCGTGCCCGAGGACGTGCTGAGCGTGATCACCGGCCTGGGCGAACAGGCCGGTCGCGCACTGGGGCTGCACCCTGACATCGACGCCCTGGCGTTCACCGGTTCCACCGAAGTGGGCAAGTACTTCATGCAGTACTCGGCGCAGTCCAACCTCAAGCAGGTCTGGCTGGAGTGCGGCGGCAAAAGCCCGAACCTGGTGTTCGACGATTGCCAGGACCTGGACCTGGCCGCTGAAAAAGCCGCGTTCGGGATCTTCTTCAATCAGGGCGAAGTGTGCTCGGCCAACTCGCGCCTGCTGGTTCAGCGCTCGATCCACGATGAATTCGTCGAGCGCCTGATCGAGAAAACCCGCGACTGGCAACCCGGCGACCCGCTGGACCCCAACAGCAAGATGGGCGCCATCGTCGACGCCCGGCAGGCCGAACGGGTCATGGACTACATCAGCGAAGCCAGCAGCAGCGGCGCGCGCCTGGTGGCCGGCGGCAAGCGGCGGCTGATCAACGGCTCCAACAACTTCATCCAGCCGACGCTGTTCACCGACGTGCAGCCGCAGATGCGCCTGTCCCGTGAAGAGGTGTTCGGGCCGGTGCTGGCGATCACCGCCTTCGACGATGAAGACCAGGCGGTGAAGATGGCCAACGACCACATTTACGGGCTGGCGGCCTCGGTCTGGACCGACGACCTGAACCGCGCGCACCGGGTGGCGGGCCGTCTGAATGCCGGCACCGTGTCGGTCAACACCGTGGACGCGCTGGACGTCAGTGTGCCTTTCGGCGGCGGCAAGCAGTCAGGGTTTGGCCGAGACCTTTCCCTGCACGCATTCGACAAGTACACCCAGTTGAAAACCACCTGGTTCCAGTTGCGTTAAGCAGCCATACATTCACGCCCGGGCCATGCACCCGGGCGATATCACTGCGGATGACACCCATGACTGACACTTCCAGCGCGGCAACCCTCGAACTGAGCACCATCCAGCCCATTGCCCTGGACCAGCGCCATGGGCGCGCGCGCGACCTGTTCACCATCTGGTTCGGTTCCAACATCATGCTGCTGACCGTGGTCACCGGCGCGTTGGCCGTGACCGTGTTCAAACTGCCGTTCCTGGCCGCCATGGTGGCGCTGATCGCCGGCAACCTGATAGGCGGGATCTTCATGGCCCTGCATTCGGCCCAAGGCCCGCAACTGGGCGTGCCGCAGATGGTGCAGACCCGTGGCCAGTTCGGTTCGTACGGTTCGCTGCTGGTAGTGGCACTGGTGGTGATCATGTACCTGGGGTTCTTCGCCTCCAACCTGGTGCTGGGCGGGCAATCGCTGCACAGCCGCTACCCGCTGTTCAGCACCAATCAAGGCATCGTGCTGGTGGGCGTGATCAGCGTCATCGCCACGGTGTTCGGTTACCGGCTGATTCACGCCTACACCCGGGTCATGTCCTACCTGTCGGGGGCGATTCTGCTGCTGAGCTTCATCTGGATCGTCGGCGTGCACGGCCTGCCGGCGGACTTCCTGGAGCGCAATGCCTTCAACCTGCAGGGCTTCCTCGGCACCCTGTCGATTGCCGCGCTCTGGCAACTGGCCTACGCGCCTTACGTTTCCGATTACTCGCGCTACATGCCTGCTGACACCGGTGGCAAATCGGCGTTCTGGTCCAGCTACTGGGGCTGCTGCCTGGGCTCGATCCTGCCCATGGCGTTGGGCGTCACCGTGGGTTTGAGCGTTGAGGGCGACATCATCGCCGGGCTGATCGAAATGACCGGCAGCATCGCGACCCTGGTGGTCGCCGTGTTCTCCATCGGCATCGCGGCCACTAACGCCATGAACCTGTATTGCGGCACGCTTTCAGCCATCACCGTGGGCCAGACCCTGGTGCCTAAATGGTCGGCGGGCGCCCTGTCCCGGGCCATCACGGCGCTGGTGCTGTTCTCGATCTCCCTGACCCTGGCGCTGCTGGGCCAGGACGACTTCATGGCCAACTACACCAATTTCATCCTGCTGCTGTTGTACGTGCTGGTGCCGTGGACCGCGATCAATCTGGTGGATTACTACCTGATCGCCCATGGCAGCTATGACGTGGCTTCATTCTTCCGGCGCGACGGCGGCATTTACGGCTACTTCAACTGGACGGCGGTGGGCTGCTACCTGCTGGGCATCCTGGTGCAGGTCCCGTTCATGGCCACCGAGCTGTACACCGGGGTCATCGCCAAGGCCATGGGCGGCGCGGACATTTCCTGGATCGTCGGCCTGGTGGTGATTGCCCCGGTCTACTACGTCGCCAGTCGCCGTCGCGTTCGTCATCAAACCCTGAGTACCGCGAGGAAAAGCGCATGAAAACCGACTACGACTATGTGATCGTCGGCGCCGGCTCGTCCGGTTGCGTGCTGGCCAACCGCCTGAGCGCGGACCCGGCCGTGAGTGTCTGCCTGATCGAAGCCGGCAGCCACGACAACAGCCCGCGCATCCAGACCCCGGCCGGCACCATCACGCTGTACAAGAGCAAAAAGTACAGCTGGAACTTCCTGTCCGCGCCGCAGAAGCACCTCAACGGTCGCACGTTGCACACGCCGCGCGGCAAGGCGTTGGGCGGGTCCAGCTCGATGAACAGCATGATCTACATTCGCGGCCACGCCAGTGACTACGATCGCTGGGCCCAGGCCGGTTGCGCAGGCTGGGACTGGAACAGCGTGCTGCCGTATTTCAAGAAGTCCGAGAACAACCGCATCGGTCAGAACCCGCGTCTGCACGGCACCGACGGCGAGCTGTACGTGGACGTGGCGCGCGACCCCAACCCGGTCTCGCGCCTGTTCGTCGCGGCGGCCGAGCGTGTGGGCATCCGCCGCAACGATGACTTCAACGGCGAACAGCTCGAAGGCTGCGGCATCTACAACCTCACGCAAAAGGACGCCAAGCGCCTGTCCAGCTACCGGGCCTTTGTCGCGCCGGTGCTGGACCGACCGAACCTGACGGTGATCACCGATTGCTCGGTCAAGTCGCTGATCCTGGAACAGCAAGTGGCCAAGGGCGTGCGGGTCGAAGCCGAAGGACAGGAACAATCGCTGACCGCGCGCCGTGAAGTGCTGCTGTGCGCCGGTTCCCTGGGCAGTCCGCAACTGCTGCTGGCCTCGGGCATCGGTCCGGCGGCGGAACTGCAAAGCGCCGGCGTCCCGGTGCATCACGACCTGCCCGGCGTCGGCAAGAACCTGCAGGACCATCTGGACGGCCTAATCACCATCCGCTCCAAAAGCCCGCTGACCCTGGGGTTTTCTGCGGGCTCGTTGCCGAGCATCCTGACCTCGCCATTTCGTTACCTGTTCGGCAAACAGGGCTGGCTGACCACTAACTATGTGGAAGCCGGTGGCTTTGCCCGCACGCCACTGGCCGAAGCGTTGCCCGACGTGCAGTTTCACTTCGTGCCCGGCTATCGCAGCCATCGCGGGCGGCTGTTCGAGTGGGGTCACGGTTATGCGGTTCACACCTGCGTGCTGCGCCCGAAAAGCATCGGCGAAGTGCGCATCGCCCCGAATCGTCAGTTGGTGATCGACTTCAATTTCCTCTCGGACCCGGCCGACGCCAAGGTCCTGATCGAAGGCCTGAAACTGGCGCGACGGGTGTTGGCCGACCCGCAATTCGACGGCATCCGTGGCGAAGAAATGCTGCCCGGTAAAGCGGTGCAGACCGACGAGCAATGGATGACCTACGTGCGTGAGTACGCCGCCACCGTGTTCCACCCGGTGGGCACCTGCAAGATGGGCGTCGACCCGATGAGTGTGGTAGGCCCGGACCTCAGGGTGCACGGGGTCCAAGGCCTGCGGGTGGTGGACGCTTCGGTGATGCCGACCCTGATCAGCGGCAACACCAATGCGCCGTGCATCATGATCGGCGAGAAGGCGGCGGACATGATTCTGCGGGGCGCGTCAGGCACGCGGGTGGAACCGGCCAGGTTCGAACAGGGCATCAGCGCGGTGTAGTGAGCGTGTGAGGGTTGGCTTCTGCCGAAGGCGTGGGAGCTTGGCTTGCCAGCGATCGGCCGGGAACCGGTCGTAAACCTGCAAATGCTGTATGACTGACAGACCGCATGCACCCGGTTGCTGCCGGTGCCCGGCAGATCGCAGACAAGTCAGCTCCCACGGCCTTCGGCCAGAATCAAAAGCTTAGGCGCACGCCGTTCCGCTTCTGCCACGTCCTTCGGCCAGAATCAAAAGCCCAGGCGCACGCCGTTCTGCTTCTGCCCGGAGGGCGTGGGAGCTTGGCTTGCCAGCGATCGGCCGGGAACCGGTCGTAAACCTGCAAATGCTGTATGCCTGACACACCGCATGCACCGCACTGCTGCCGGTGCCCGGCAGATCGCAGACAAGTCAGCTCCCACGGCCTCCGGCCAGAATCAAAAGCTTAGGCGCACGCCGTTCCGCTTCTGCCACGGCCTTTGGCCAGAATCGAAAGCCCAAGCGCGCGCCATTCCGATTCTGCCCGCAGGGCGTGGGAGCCTGGCTTGCCAGAATCCACCGATATGCGCTGTGAGGACGCCGGGATTCACCCCCCAACCCCAGCCCATTTTTTTCCTCATCAGCGACGACATATTTACTCATTTTCCTGCCCCTGCACTTCAGCCACCATCAGGTCTGCCCCACAGAGGCAAAAGGTCCGTCAGAGACCGTCAGGTAATCAGTTTTTGGCGCTACGCCCCACTGCCCCGAAATTCATGAAAAAAAACCATCATTCCGGGAGTGTTCAATGATCAAGTCTTTCGTTTCGCGCTGCGTACGTCCCCTGGCGCTGACCGCCATCGCTGCCGGCATGGCCAGCGCCGCACAGGCAGGCACCCTCTCCATCGGCCACACCACCTGGGTCGGTTACGGCACGCTGTACCTGGCCAAGGACCTGGGTTACTTCAAGGACGCCGGCCTGACCGTCGACCTGCCCACCATCGAAGAAGCGTCCATGTACATGGCGGCCCAGGCCTCGGGCAAATTGTCCGGCTCGGCGTCCACCCTGGATGAAATCCTCAAGTACCGCCCGCAGTTCTGCTTCCGCGCCGTGGCGGCGCTGGATGAAAGCCACGGCGGCGACGGCGTGTTGGTGAGCGACGGCATCAACAGCCTGCAGGACCTCAAGGGCAAGTCGGTCGCGGTCAACGAAGGTTCGGTGTCGCAGTTCTGGCTCAGCTACCTGCTCAAGAACGCCGGCATGAAGATGAGCGACCTGACGGTCCAGAACATGACCGCCGATGACGCCGCGACTGCCTTCATCGCTGGCCGCGTCCCGGCCGCCGTGACCTGGGAACCGCACCTGTCCGCCGTGCGCAACAAGAAACAAGGCAAGGTCCTGGTCGACAGCAGCACCACCCCGGGCGTGATCGTCGATGTCGTGGCCCTGAGCTGTGACGTGATCGAGAAGCAGCCGGAAGACGTGAAGGCGCTGGTGGCCGGTCTCTACAAAGCGGTCCAGTACACCAAGGATCACCCGACCGAAGCCTACGCCATCATGGCCAAGGGCGTCGGCGGCTACCTGGCGGACCCGGCGGAACTGGCAGCGGCGGCCAAGGGCGTGCGTTTCTACGACCAGGCCATGAGCGAAAAACTGCTGGGCAGTAACGGCAGCACCGGCGACGCCGCCAGCGTGATCAAACTGGCCAACGAAGCGGCCAGCGAATTGCAGGGCAAACCGTACAACGTCAGCTACAGCGACTTGATCGACAACCGTTTCGTCACGCCGAAATAAAAGGAGCACGGTATGTCCAAGCGCAACTCATGGCTGAACCGCTGCCTGACGCCCAAGACCAGTTTGCCGATCCAGGTGATCTGGAGCGCCAGCGCCCTGGCCTGGATGCTGTTGATCGGGCTGTGGGCCGGCCTGTCTTATGGCGGCGTGGTGCCCGCGATGTTCCTGCCGACTCCGGGCGATGTGGTCCAGGCCGCGATTCGCCTGGGCCGTGACGGCACGCTGGGCCTGCATGTCTGGGCCAGCCTGGAAGTGGTGATGGTCGGGTTCGTGATCTCTTCGCTGGTCGCGGTCCCGCTGGGGATGTTGATGGGCAGCTTCCGGGTGGTTCAGGCCTTCCTCGAGCCGCTGGTCAACTTCATCCGCTACCTGCCGGTGACCTCGTTCGTGCCACTGTTCATCCTGTGGATCGGCATCGGCCTGGAGCAACGGGTCTCGATCATCATTTTCGGTGTGTTTTTCCAGCAACTGGTGATGATCGCCGACGTGTCGAAAGGGATCTCCAAGGACCTGATCAACGCGTCCTACACCTTGGGTTCTACCCGGCGTGACGCGGTGCTGCATGTGATCGCACCGGCCTCGCTGCCGGGGGTGCTGGACACGCTGCGGGTCACCATGGGTTGGGCCTGGACGTACCTGGTGGTCGCCGAACTGGTGGCGGCGTCGAGTGGCCTGGGCTACCTCAGCCTCAAGGCCATGCGCGGGTTCCAGGTCGATGTGATTTTCCTGGCGATTGCCGTGATCGGCCTGCTGGGTCTGATCACTGATCAACTTTTCAGATTTCTACGCTTGAAGGTGGCCGCATGGGCTCAGTAACCGCAACTTCCCCACGGCTCGCCACACCCGTCGGCGTGGCCCCAGTCGCTGCGCCGAAGCTCAAGGTCGACAACGTCAGCCTGCGTTACCAGACGCCGGCGGGCAGCGCCTTCACCGCGCTGGAGCAGGTGTCGTTCGAAGTGCCGGACCAGCAGTTCGCGGTATTGGTCGGCCCTTCGGGGTGCGGCAAATCCAGCCTGCTGTATCTGACCGCAGGCCTGGCCGAACCCACTTCCGGGGAGATCTACGTCGGCGGCAAGCAGGTCGACGGTCCGGGGGCGGATCGCGGCATGGTGTTTCAGGGCTATACGTTGTTTCCGTGGCTGACGGTGCGGCAGAACATCGAATTCGGCCTCAAGCGGCGCAGCGTGCCGGCTAAAGAACGCAAGGAGATCGTCGAGCATTACCTCAATGAAGTGGGCCTGACGCGCTTTGCCGACAACTACTCCAAGCAGCTGTCAGGCGGCATGATGCAGCGCGTTGCCATCGCCCGCGCCCTGGCCAACGACCCGCAGATTTTGCTGATGGACGAACCCTTCGGCGCCCTGGACAGCCAGACCCGCCTGCAGATGCAGCAGCTGTTGCTGAAAGTCTGGGAGCACACCAAGAAGACGGTGCTGTTCGTCACCCACGACATCGACGAAGCCATCCTGCTGGGCGATCGCATCTTCGTCATGGGCGCCCGCCCCGGCCGCATCAAGCAAGTCCTGGACGTCCCCATCGACCGCCCCCGCAACCTCGACATGGTCATGGAGCCGGAATTCATAAAGATGAAACGCGACATCTTTCACCTGCTGCATGATGGGCCGGACGAGCACTGAGTGAAGCGCTGAACCTGGAGTACAGCGCCTGTGGGGGGAGCTTGCTCGCGAATGCATTCTTCCCGGCGCCGATGCGGTGACTGACATTCCGAATCGCGGGCAAGCGCGCTCCTACGCCTTCGGCAGAAGCAGGTCGGCATTGACTGATCGTCCCCACGCTCCGCGCGGGAACCATCAACTGGCTTGTGTTTCTGGCCGCAGGCTGTAGGAGCGCGCTTGCCCGCGAAAGCGATGGATCAGGCGCCAGTGTC
>NZ_JBEGED010000016.1:95206-114113 GCF_040202885.1 Xanthomonas sp. WHRI 1810A | reverse complement strand
GCGAAAGCGATGGATCAGGCGCCAGTGTCGTGCTGAATGTACCGGCCTCTTCGCGGACAGGTCCGCTCCCACGGTTTAGTGCAGGCCGCAGATGACTGCAAATCCTGTAGGAGTGAGCTTGCTCGCGAATGCATTCTTCCCGGCGCCGATGCGTTGACTGACATTCCGAACCGCGGGCAAGCGCGCTCCTACGCCTTCGGCCGAAGCAGGTCGGCGTTTACTGATCGTCCCCACGCGCCGCGTGGGAAACATCAACTGGCTTGTGTTTCTGGCCGCAGGCTGTAGGAGCGCGCTTGCCCGCGAAAGCGATGGATCAGGCGCCAGTGTCGTGCTGAATGTACCGGCCTCTTCGCGGACAGGTCCGCTCCCACGGTTTGGTGCAGGCCGCAGATGACTGCAAATCCTGTAGGAGTGAGCTTGCTCGCGAATGCATTCTTCCAGGTGCCGATGCGGTGACTGACACCCCAAATCGCGGGCAAGCGCGTTCCTACGCCTTCGGCAGAAGCAGGTCGGCGTTTACTGATCGTCCCCACGCTCCGCGTGGGAACCATCACACCCAGTGCAACACCGGCCAACCGGCCTGTTCGGCATGGGCCCGCAGCACCGCATCCGGGTTGACGGTGCGGGGCTGACTGACTTTGCTCAGCAGCGGCAGGTCGTTGCGCGAATCCGAGTAGAAACTGGCACCGTCCAGGGTTTCGCCTTCGGCTTCCAGCCACTGCATCAGGCGGATGACCTTGCCCTCGCGGTAGGTCAGGACGCCTTCGGTGCGACCGCTGAAGCGGCCGTCATGCACTTCCAGGTCAATCGCCAGCACGTCGTCGATGCGCAGGTGCGCAGCGATCGGCGCCACCAAATGCACGCCCGACGCAGAAATCACCAGCAATCGATCCCCCGCCGCCTGATGCCGGGCAATGGTCGTTCGGGCGTCGCTGTAGACCACCGGGTCGATCACCTTGTCGATGAACGCCGCCACGGCGCTGGCCACCGACGTATCGCTGCGGCCCACCATCGGCGTCAGGCTGAACGCCATGTAATCTTCCATCGCCAGCCGGCCTTCGCCGTAGGCGGTCATCAATTCCCGGTCGCGTTGCAGGAAGGACTCGCTCTCCACCCAACCCAGCCGCACCATCTCCCTGCTCCACAAACTGGCGCAATCGCCGTTGATCAAGGTTTCGTCCAGATCGAATATCGCTAACGCCATGTCACACCTTCACTGCTGTGTTACGTCATCAAGGCGCCAGCCACACCGGGCTGGCGCCGTCCAGGTGAATCAGCTCATGGCCGGGGTGGCGCCCACCGACGTGCGATGGGGCGGGGCGATGGCGAACAGGTCGTCAACCCGCGCCACTTCAGCCGGGCTCGGCTTGATCGCCACGGCGAACCCCACAAACACCAGCGCGTTGAAAATCACGCCGATGATGCCGCTGGTCAACGAACCCAACGCAGGGATGTCGTCCGGGTAGATCACGGTCAGAACGATGGCGATCAAGATCCCCACCAGCATGCCGGCGATGGCGCCCTGCTTGTTGCCACGGCGGCTGAAGATGCCGAAGAACAGCGGCACCGCCAGCTGGATGATGCCCTGATACGAAATCTGCGCCAGCAGCTGCAGCCGTGCGTAGTCGAAGGTCAGGTACGCCAGCAGCGACGCGGCGGCGATGAACACCACCATGCCGGACTTGGCCAGCACGGTCTTTTCACGGTCGGTGCGCGGTTTGTTCCAGGTCGCCAGGTCGTTGGCGAACTGCGTGCCGCAGACCTGAACGCAACCGTCGACGTGGCCGATGCTCGCGGCCAGTACGATGACAATCGCCAGCGCCAGCAACCACGGCCCGCCGATGTCGAACAGCGACAGGAACCAGCCGTTCTGCGGATGTGCAGCGACCGAAGGGTCCTGACTGATGGCCGCCGCGAACAGCATGAGAATGCCGTAGAAACCGCCCACCAGCAGAATGGTCAGCAGCGTGCCCTTCTTCACCGACCGCACACCGCTGGCGGTGTAGATGCGCTGGAAACTCATCGGCCAGCACATCGAACCGATCACGCCGGTGAAGATCAGGCTGAACATGTACATCGGGCCATAGGTGCTGCCCGTCCCGCCGGGAATCACCAGCATGCTCGCCGGCAGCTGCGACAGGTGCGAGAACGACGCCGTTTCGCCGAACATCAAATACACGCACAACGCGGCGCACAGCACGTAGGCGATCAGGCCCTGGTACATGTCGGTCATGATCAGCCCGCGCATGCCCATGCTCACGGTCCAGTACTGACGAATCAGCACCACGCCCACGCCCACCATCAGGCAGGTGGTCACGCCCCAGCGCCCGAAACTGGCGAACTGGAACAAGGTCGCCAGCGCCTGAATCCCCATCACCACCCACGGAAACACTGAGATGATGCCGATGATCGAGGCGATGCGTTTGACCGCCGGGCTGTTGAAGCGCATGCCCAGCAGGTCCGGTTGCGTGGTCAGGTTGAAGCGTTTGCCCCAGGTCCAGGCGCGGTTGGCCATCAGGTACATGGCGGTGACACCGAGGGTGGCGTAGACCATCCCGTAGAACCCCAACGCGCCGCCCACCGACAACGCGAAAAACGCGGTGAAGGTCGCGCCCGGCCACCACGAGTTGGTGTAGCACATGGCGATGTACCACGGCCCGTACGAGCGGCCGCCCACGGCGTAATCGGAGAAGCTGTGGCTCTTGCGGTTGGTGGCGTACAGCACGGCGATCATGCCGGCGAGAAACACGCCGATCAGGCCGAAGGTGATGAACAGGTGTGAAGCGATGTCGGTGCTGATCATTTCGCGTCCCCCTCGTCAGGTATCTCGCCGGTCGCGGACTCGACGACGTACAAGACCCACAGGCCAAGGCCCATCAGCACGGCGATGGATATCCAGTAGAAGATCGGCAACGGAATGCCGAGCACGATGACCGGGCTGCAGCTGACGCTGAGGTAGAACGGCGGAAACAGCGCCATCATCAACAGCAGAAAAAAGTAAACGCCGAAGACCAGCGTCTTCATGCGCCCTGGCGGCGCCAGAGAAGGGTTGCTTTGCATAACGTGTGCTCCTTGAATTCTGGATCGGGTTGCCGGGCAAACTGATAAAACTCAAGCAGTAAAAAAAGACTGCGGAACACGCCGCTATTTTATTGTTGTGCGAACAAGGGTCGACGCCGTTGCAACCGAGCGTCGACACGAAGTCGAGTGCATCACCGGCTGCAGGCTCAAGCCTGTCTTAGCCAGCTTTCCCATTGCGAATCGTTGATCACGCTGCGGGCGCGCATGTGTTTCCACACGCCGTACTTATAGAAATCGAAATCCAGCTGCGAGACCGCGTGCTGGACCATGGCCCAGGTCGACCATTTCAGATCGGCCAGCGCCTTGTTCAGTTTGATCCGCGCCAGGGTCTGGGCCGTGACCTGGCCGAAGTAGTCCTCGATCAGCGCCAGCTCCATGTCGTCGGTGAAAAACATCTCGCCGAACCACAGCGCCAGTTCGTAATGGCGGTCGTTGTTGGAGGCGTATTCGAAATCCACCAGCCGGATCTGCCGCGCATCGTTGAGCATGAAATTGCCGGCCAGCGTGTCGTTCATGCACGGCGCCAAGTCGATGCCCGACGCTTCCAGCGCTTGTCGCGCGCGCTCGTATTGCAGGCACAGCCAGGCGTTGTCCGGGGGCACGTAACCGTTGAGTTCGGCGACCTGCCCCTGGTGCTCGGTGATCATGTCGAAGGCGGTCTTGGTCTGGATCAGCGCCGGCTGGTCATTGAAGGCCTTGAGGGCGTGCAACGCGTTATGCCGCACATCGCGTTGCAAGAAGTCATGGTTGGAGGAGGCACGCCAGCCCTCCATGAACTCGAAGACCTCGACGCCGAGCGGTTCAAGAAACGCGAACACCGGGGCGCCGTAGCCGGTCTCGGCCGCCTTGACGCTGGCATCGTGGGCCGTGCGCCGGTCGATGAACATTTCCGTGCCGACGCCCGGCACCTTGAAGAAGTACGCCGTGTCGGCGCCCTGCACGTCTACCCGCCAGTTGGTGTTGGAAATGCCGCCGCTGACCGGCTGATAGCTGATCTGCCGACCGCTCCAACTGCCGACGCTGCGCACTGCGGCTTCCAGCTGGTGTTCGGCGTGTGTCGCCGCCTGACCCAATACTTTCATGCCTCACCCCCATGAACCTGACGCAACCAGCTTTCGAAGCGGGCGTCCTGAATGCCTTGTCGGCAACGCAACAGCGTCCACTGCCCGACCTTGGAAAACTCAAGCCCGCGCACCGACGTCGCGCCGGTCCACAAACCCCACAAGGTCCAGTACCAATTGTTGATCAGCGCGTACAGACGGCAAACGGCGTAATCCACTTCCCGGCACTCACCGGCCCAGAGCCTGATGCCTTCGCGCCACTGGTTTTCGAACGCAAACAGCTCGTTCAGGGTGATCGCCACGTCGTACCAGGGATCGAAACACCCGCCGTAATCGAAGTCGATCAGGCGCAATTCGCCGCCCGGCCCGACCATCACGTCGCTGGCCACGCCGTCGCCGTGCAACGGCACGCTGTCGTGGGGCCGCTGTTGCAGCGCGTGCCAGGCCAGGTCGACGCAGGTGTTGAGCCACGCATGATCCGGCGGCAGCGTCACCTCGTCGCGCAGGCACAGGTCCCGCAGCTTCTGCAGATCGGCCATGGGCGAGCGCGTGAAGTCCGGCGCCGGGCCCGCGTGCACTTTTTTCTTGAGCGTCCACAGCGCCTGCAACTGAGGCGCCGACGTCAGTTCATCCAGCCGGGCCCAACGCCAGTCCGCTGCGGGCAAGGCCTCGAACAGCAACACGCCGTTGGCCACGTCCGCCAGGATCAGCGCCGGTGCTGCACCGCTGTCCGCCGCGCACTGGCTGGCCTGGGCGCTGCGCTCGACATCAATCAACGGCGCCATGTCGGCGTGCAGCACCTTGGCGTAATGGGTGCCCCGTGAACTGCTGACGAAAAAACCGGCCCATTCAGTGGCTACGCGGATCGGTGAAGCCACGCCTGCGGTGCCGGGCAGGACTTCAATCTCGGCCGGAAAACCAGCGGCGCCCAGGGCATTCAGCAGTCGCGATTCACAGGATTGAGTCGGCATGATCGGCCCTCAGCTAAAAGACGCGGGTGAGGAACAGGCGCGGTACAACAGCGCCGTCAGCATGCGCAGACCGTTGTGCATGTCCTCGTCGCGGGTGAACTCGGCCTCGTTGTGGGACACGCCGTTGCTGCTGGGAATGAACAGCAGGCAGACCGGGTATTTGCGGTTAAGGCTGATGGCGTCATGCCCGGACACGGTGATGCTGTTGCCCATAGGCAGGCCCAGTTGCTGGCCGACGCTGTACGCCAGCTCGGCGAAACCGTGGTGCAGCTTCGCCGGTTCGCGCAGGACGCTGCTTTCCACCTCAAAACCGGTGTGGGTCTTGCTGGCGATGGCTTCAAGGGTCGCGTTCAGCCGTTCCCCGGCCGCCGCCAGGCGCTCGACATCACGTGAGCGGTACTCGATCAGCAACGAGACCCGGGACGGCACGATATTCGGTGAGTTCGGGTAGATTTCCAGACGGCCCACCGAGCTGTGCATCTCCAGCCCGTGCCGCTCGACTTCCTCACGCACGGCCACCACCGCATGGGACGCGGCCAGCAGCGCATCGCGTCGGGCGGCCATGGGCGTCGGGCCGGTGTGGTTCTGCTCGCCGTCAAAGCGCACGCGGTTCTTCAGCGCGGCCCAGGTTTCACGGACCACGCCGATGGCCAGGCCTTCGCTTTCCAGCTGCGGGCCCTGCTCCACGTGAATCTCGACGTAACCGGCCACGGGCAAATCGACCCTGCCCTCACCCAGATAGCCGATGCTGCGCAGGGCCTCTTCCAGAGAAATGCCGTCGCCGTCGCGGCAGGCCCAGGCGTCTTCGATGCTCATGGATCCTGTGAACACGCTGCTGCCGATCAGGCTCGGCTGGAAGCGCGCGCCCTCCTCGTTGGTCCAGTTCACCACCGCCAGGTTGCAGGCCGGGGTTTGGCCACGCGCCTTCATCTGCCGCGCCAGGCTCGACACCGCCACGGCACCGGCCAGCACCCCATAGATGCCGTCGAAACGACCGGCGCTGGGCTGGCTGTCCAGGTGCGAGCCGCACAGCAGGTAAGGCGCCGCCGGATCGAAGGTCATCAATCCGAACAGGTTGCCCACGGCATCGACCCGCACTTCAAAGCCGCGCTCGGTGAGCCATTGGGTGAACAGGTCGCGCACCTGCCCGTCCTCGGCGGACGCCGACAGGCGATGCAAGCCACCGGCCGGCGTGGCGCCGATGGCCGAACTCTGCCGAAACAGTGCCTCGAACTCAGCGAGGTCAGCAGCACTCGGCGACAGCGGTTCAGGGGAAAAGGATGTCGACATTGTCTTGCTCCAGGCGGGCCGAAAAATCGTCGGACAACGGGCGATTGGTGACCACGGTAGAAATCGCGCTAAACGGCAGCGTGTTGATAAACGTGCGATGGCCGAACTTGGCGTCATCGGCCAGCACCACACTGCGCAGGCAGTGAGCGGCCAGGGTCCGGCGCAGCAGCGCTTCGGGCTCTTCGTAGTCCATGAACCCCAGCGTCAGATCCACCGCGCCGATGCCCATGAAGGCGATGTCGTAGTGAAACTGTCGTGCGAATTCCAGGGTGTGCGGCCCGATCAGGGCGTTGTCGTTGCGCCGCACATCCCCCGGCGTCACCAGCACCTTGTTGTCACTGTGCTGGGTGATCAACTGGGCGATGTCCAGGGAGTTGGTGATGATTTTCAGGTTGCTGAACGCGGTCAGTTGCTGGGCCAGGGCCAGGGTCGAGGTCCCGGTGTCGAGAAAGATCGCCATGCCTTCGCTGACCAGTTGCGCCGCCCGCCCCGCCATTTTCGCCTTGGCCTGGGTCTTGATCCGGGTCCGCACTTGCAGCGGTTGTTCTTCGTTGGGTCGCGGCAGGATCGCGCCGCCGTGAATGCGCCGCAGCTTGCCGGCCTCCTCCAGGTATTTGAAGTCCCGGCGGATCGTTTCTTCGGACACAAACAGCGACTGCGCCAGGTCCGACGCCTTGACGCGCTGGTGCTGGGCCAGCAGACGCATGATCTCGTCCAGGCGCGGCTGATTGAGCAAAGGGGAAACGGTGCGCTGCAAAGTGAAGCCTCCGGTGTGCAGGGTTCGCGTTCTAATCGTCGTTCAGGGTTACAGCGTCAATAGCGGCGGCAGGTGTTGATGCCACGGCGCGAGCGCTTCGAAGGCGGCGCAGAACTGCAGCACCTCAGCGTCGGCGAAACGCGGGCCGACCACTTGCAGACCGATGGGCAAACCGCTCGGGCTGAAGCCGCAGGGGATGCTGGCCGCCGGGTTGCCGGTGATGTTGAACGGGTAGGTAAACGGGGTCCATCGCGCCCACGGCACCGCGCCGTCCTGGCCGACGTAACCTTCCGGCGCCACGCCGTCAGCGGAAAACGGCAGGATCGGCAGCGTCGGCATCAGCAGCAGATCGACGTCTTTGAACAGCGCGTGCACCTGATTGGCAAACGCGGCGCGCTGTTGCACGGCCTTGAGGTAGCCCGCCAGATCGTAGTCGGCGGAGCGCTTGATCAGCTCAGCGAAGCCCGGATCGAGCTGGTCCATCTGGTTGACCAGCGCCTGGCCGTAGGCGATCCCGCGACCGCCGACCCACAGGGTTTCGAAGGTCGCCAGCGGGTCCTGCCAGTCCAGGGTCAGCGTGGTGACTTTAATCGGCAGCGCCTGCGCCATCTGCTGCACGGCCGCCTCCACCGCCGAGGCGATGACCGGATCCACCGGCGTCTCGAACAGCGTCGGGCAATAGCCGACCCGCAGTGCGCGCAGCGGTTGATCGCAGCGCGCCAGATAGGATTCGGTGGGGGCTGGCAGCGCCTGATGGTCCAGCGGATCGGGGCCGGACAGGATGTCGAACAGCAACGCGCTGTCCCGCACGGTGCGGGTGATCGGGCCGGCGTGACTGAGCATTTCGGTCGCCGACCACGGCCAGGTGGGGATGCGGCCCAAGGAGCCTTTCAGAGCGAAGGCGCCACAGAACGAACCGGGAATGCGCACCGAACCGCCGCCGTCTGAACCCAGGCTGGCCGGGACCATGTGCGCCGCCACGGCAATCGCCGAACCGGAGCTGGAACCGCCGCTGGTGAGCTGTGGATTCCACGGGTTGCGGCCGTTGCCGAACACCCGCGAGGTGCTGGCGCCGGTCCAGCCGAATTCGGTGGTGGCGGTCTTGCCGAGAATAATGGCGCCCGCCTCCTTGAGCCGGCGAATGATCGGCGCGTCCTGCACCGGCACGTTGTCCAGGGCGGTAAGCGAGCCCTTTGTCGTGCGCAGGCCGGCGGTGGAAAACAGGTCCTTGATCCCGAACGGAATGCCATGCAGCGGACCGCGATACAGGCCCACTTCGGCTTCCTCGGTCAGCTTGCGCGCCTGCGTCAGCGCCGCATCGGCATACACATCGCCAAAGGCGTTGAGTGTGGCATTGTGGGTTTGGATCGACGAGAGACTGGCTTCAACCAACTGCACCGGCGTGATACCACCGTCGCGAATACTGGCGGCGGCCTCGATGACGGTGGGCATGGGCAATTGGCTGGGGTCAGTCTTCATTGGGGTCTCCCACTTTTAACGAGGTAATGCCTGAGTGAGGGGCATTAAAGTCAGCGCTAAAAATTCAGTCAAGTGGGGTTTGTTGTTTATGTTGGATTTGTGGGGTATTAATTTTTTTTGGCCCCAGAGGGGTGCAAAAAAAGCGCCGATTGGGCGCTGGATCACCATTTCGCCCAGAAACGGGGCAGCCGAAAACAGCGATTAAGTGGGAGGGAACTTGCTCGCGATGAGGCCAGTACATCCGCCGCAATTTCTGGATGCCGGATATTCAATCGCGAGCAAGCTCCCTCCCACGCCTGCGGCAGTTTGATCGTTCCCACGCTCTGCGTGGGCATGCCGTGAATGACGCTCCGCGTCACCGGGACGCGGAGCGTCCGGCCTGGGTTACCACGCAGAGCGTGGGAGCCATCGTCTGTAGGAGCGCGCTTGCCCGCGATTCGATATTGATCGTTCCCACGCTCTGCGAGGTAACCGCGATCGGACGCTCTGCGTTCCCTGACGCGGAGCGTCTGGCACGGCATTCCCACGCGGAGCGTGAGGAACGATCAGGTGCGCGGCGGCCATCGGCATTCAATCACCTGCGCCAATCACTCCTACAGGATTTACCGCTACCTGCGCCGCACACGACACCCGTGAGAGCGGACCTGTCCGCGAAGACTGACGTTAAAGCGCTGGAAATCTACCGCCTATGCCATCCCTTCGCGGACAGGTCCGCTCCCAAGGAGATTCCACGATCATTGCCACCCGTGCAAATCCCCACACTTTCTGATTTGATTACGCGCGGGCCACCTGCCGCTGACGGCACGGCCCTACCTATTTTGCGGACAACAGGGGCGATCTCTGAAACACCTTACCCGAGAGGAGCTGGAAGCCGAGGTTGCGCACCTTCGTTCCTTGCTCCAGTCTGCCGGCCTTGAGGAAACCCAGGAGCGCTATCGCCTGGCGGTCAAGGCCACCAACGATGCGATCTGGGATTGGGACCTGACGGCCAATTACATCAATTGGAACGAGGCGCTGGAGCAGGCCTACGGTCATCCTCTGGCCACCGTCGAGACGTCCGGAGAATGGTGGATCGCCCACATTCACCCGGAGGATCGAGCGCGCATTGACGCCTCTATCCATGAGGTCATCGACGGCGACGTCGACACCTGGAGCGACGAGTACCGTTTTCAGCGCTTGGACGGCTCCTACGCCGAGGTCCTCGATCGCGGGCATGTGCTGCGCAACGCCCAGGGCCAGGCCGTGCGCATGATCGGCGCCATGCTGGACCTGAGCGGCAGGCGCCGGGCCGAAACGGCGCTGCGCAAGAGCGAGGAACGCTTCAGCACGATCTTGGAAACAGTGGAATCCGCGTTCGCCATCGTGCAGGTCAAGTTCGATGCGGATGACCGCCCGATTGATTACCGCTTCGTGGAGGCCAACCCCGCGTTCGAGCGTCAGGCCGGGGTCAATCTGCGCGGCAAATGGGTCAGTGAATTTGCACCGGACCTGGAGCAGTTCTGGTTCGACACTTACGGCCACGTGGCCAAGACCGGTGAATCCGCCAATTTCGAAAACTACGCCAAGGCCTTTGAACGCTGGTTCGATGTGCGGGCGGTGCGGGTGGGCGACCCGGCCGACCGGCAGATTGCGATCCTGTTCAACGACGTGACCAAGCGCCGGGACGCCGAAGAACGCCTGCGCGCCAGTGAAGCACTGGCCCGGGAGAACGTCGAGCGCGTCCAGCTGGCCCTCGCCGCCGGCGCCATCATCGGCACCTGGCACTGGCACCTGCCCACCGACCGCTTCACCGTCGATGAAGCCTTCGCCCGGGTCTTTGACCTGGATCCGTCCCTGGGGCTCGACGGCCTGAGCCTGGAGCAGGTAGTCGCGACCGTGCACCCTGAAGACCGGGATGACCTGATCGCGGCCATCAACGAAGTGATCGCCCGTGGCGGTGCCTACTCCCACCAGTACCGCGTGCGCCGCGCCAACGGAAAATACCACTGGATCGAAGCCAACGGGCGGGTCGATTTCGCGGAAGACGGCAGCCCCTTGCGCTTCCCCGGTGTGCTGCTGGACGTGGACGAGCGACGTTCGGTCGAAGCCGATCGCGACCGAGCGACCGAGGCGTTGCGTGCGCTCAACGACACGCTGGAGCAACGCGTGGCGGCGCGCACCTGGGCGCTGATGCAGGCTGAAGAGAAGCTGCGCCAGTCACAGAAAATGGAAGCGGTGGGCCAACTGACGGGGGGCCTGGCCCACGACTTCAACAACCTGCTGGCCGGGATTTCCGGTGCGCTGGAGTTGATGGGCATGCGCATCACCCAGGGCCGGTTCAGTGAGGTCGCCAAATACATCGCCACGGCCCAGGGCGCCGCCAAACGCGCGGCGGCGCTGACCCATCGACTGCTGGCGATCTCCCGGAGGCAAACCCTTGATCCGCGCCCCACTGACGTCAACCTGCTGATGGCCGGCATGATCGAACTGATTCAGCGCACGGTCGGCCCCAGCATCGTGGTCGAAACCGTGCCTGCCAGCGGGCTCTGGCCGACGCTGGTGGACGCCAGCCAGCTGGAAAACGCGCTGCTCAACCTGTGCATCAACGCCCGGGATGCCATGCCCGATGGCGGCCGCATCACCATCAAGACCACCAATCGCTGGATGGACCACGACGCCGCCCGCGCCCACGATGTGCCCGAAGGCCAATACCTGTCGCTGTGCGTCACCGATACCGGCACCGGCATGAGCCCCGATGTGATCGCCAAGGCGTTCGATCCGTTTTTCACCACCAAACCCCTGGGCCAGGGCACTGGCTTGGGGCTGTCGATGATCTACGGCTTTGCCCAGCAATCCGGCGGGCAGGTGCGGATCCAGTCGGAGGTCGGCGTGGGCACCATCCTCTCCATCTACCTGCCCCGCTACGAAGGCGATGCCGCTCAGGCTCCGGACGACAAACAGCACGACGTGAACTGGGTGCGGGAAGCCCGCGAGACGATCTTGATCGTCGACGACGAACCGACGGTGCGGATTCTGCTGACCGAGGTGCTGGGCGATCTGGGCTACACCTTGATCGAGGCCCCCGACAGCGTGGCCGGACTCAAGGTCTTGCGCTCGGATGTGCACATCGACCTGCTGATCACCGATGTCGGGCTGCCCGGCGGCATGAACGGGCGGCAGATGGCCGAGGCCGGGCGCGACGTCCGGCCCCACCTGCAGACCTTGTTCATCACCGGTTACGCGGAAAGCGCGGCCATCGGCGACGGCGTCCTGGGACCGGGCATGCAGGTGCTGACCAAGCCGTTCACCATTGATTCCCTGGTGACCCGCGTGCGTGAGTTGATGACCGCGCGCGCCCTGTGATCAGCCCGCCGTGAGCCCGGGCCGCTGCCCCGCCGGCCGGGTTTCGGCCCAGTCCCGCACTGCCTGCACAAACAGCCGCAGCGCCATGGGCGGGTGCCGGTTGGCGGGGTAGTACAAGCACAGGCCCGAATAGGTCGGGCTCCAGGCCGCCAGCACCTGCACCAGCCGCCCCGCCTGCAAGTGGTCGGCCACCAGCGAGTCAGGCACCCACGCCACGCCGATCCCCGCCAGCGCCGCTTCCACCATCAGGTTCATGTTGTCCAGGATAATCGCCCCTTCCACATCGAGGCTGGCGCTGTGCTCGCCGAGCTTGAAATCCCAGCGGAACACGCCGCCGCTGGCGAAGCGAAAGCGGATGCAGCGGTGGGCCTTGAGGTCCTGCGGGACGTGGGGCGCGGGATGGCGTTCGAGGTAGTCCGGTGACGCCACCGCCGCAAACCGCATGTCCGGTCCGAACTGCACAGCGACCATGTCTCGGGGCACGTCATCGAACAGCCGCACCCCGGCGTCGAAGCCGTCGCCGACGATGTCCTGCAGTTTGCTGTCCACCACGAACTCGATCTGGATGTGCGGATAGCGCCTGGCGAACCCGGGCACCACGTGGCGGATCAATGGGCGAATCGACGATTCCGACGCGCTGATCCGAATCGACCCGGACGGCATTGCCTGGGAAGACGTGACTTCATTGACCACGTTCGCCAGGTCCTTGATCAGCGGGCGCACGCCGTTGAGCAGCAACTCCCCGGCCTCGGTCAAGGCCACCGAGCGCGTGGTGCGGTTGAACAGGCGCATTTCCAGACGGGCTTCCAGATTGCGCATCGAGTGGCTGAGCGCCGAGGGCGACACGCCGAGAATCCGCGCCGCTGCGCTGAAGCTGCGTTGATCGGCGATGGTGATGAAGAACGTCAATTCCGGCAGGTCAGCGCGTATCACTTGTGAATTACCCTCAATAGCTCATGCAGCGCACTCTATATTGTTGAATGGGGTACAGCAATATACCGTTGGGACTGGCGGTTTGAAGGCGCCCTCTTTCGACGCATGCATTGCCGACGACCCTGTAGGAGCGCGCTTGCCCGCGAATGGCGCCGTGTCAGTCGCCGACGATGTTGCAGGTGCCGACGCCATTGCGGGCAAGCGCGCTCCTACAGGGGTCATGCCCGGCGCAGATTGCTACGGCTTTCATAGATCACTGTAGGAGTGAGCTTGCCCGCGAACGGCGGCGTGTCAGTTGCCGACGATGTTGCAGCTGCTGACGCCATCGCGGGCAAGCGCGCTCCTACAGGTCGTGCCCGGCGCAGATTGCTACGGCTTTCATAGATCACTGTAGGAGTGAGCTTGCTCGCGATAGCGATAGGTCTGACGACGAAGATGCATTGACCTCGAGGTCTGCTCCCCCGGGCTCTGCGTCGGACCGCCGGTTATTGAAAGAGCCGCTGCTCAACGTTCCGTGTTACCGCTTCACATTGAAGAGAGATGCCCCATGAAAAATGCCACCCACGTCACCGTTGTCATCGGCGCCGGTTCCATCGGCCAGGCCATTGCGCGCCGGGTCAGTGCGGGGAAGCACGTCGTGCTCGCCGACCTGAAGCAGGAAAACGCCGATGCCGCCGCCAAGGTGCTGGCTGACGCAGGCTTCGACGTCACCACCACCGTGGTCGATGTTGCGTCCCGGGAATCGGTACAGGCCCTGGTCACGCTGGCCACGGCCATCGGCGACATCACCGGCGTGATTCATGCCGCCGGCGTTTCCCCGTCCCAGGCCCCTGTGGAAACCATCCTGCACGTCGACCTCTACGGCACGGCGCTGGTGCTGGAAGCCTTCGGCGCGGTCATCGCCAAAGGCGGCTCGGGTGTCGTCATCGCCTCCCAATCCGGCCATCGCTTGCCCGCCCTGACACCCGAGCAGAACAAAGCCCTGGCCACCACGCCGGTTGAGGAACTGCTCGCCCTGCCGATGCTGCAGGCCGATCAAGTGACCGCCCCCCTGCACGCCTACCAGATCTCCAAACGCTGCAACGCGTTGCGGGTCATGGCGGAAGCGGTGCGCTGGGGCAAGCGCGGTGCACGGGTCAACACCATCAGCCCCGGCATCATCTTCACTCCGCTGGCCCGTGACGAACTGACCGGCCCGCGCGGCGAAGGCTACCGGCGCATGCTCGACCTCAGCCCGGCCGGACGCGGCGGCACCCCTGATGAAGTAGGCGCAGTCGGCGCGTTGCTCATGGGCCCCGAAGGCACGTTCATCACCGGCAGCGACTTCCTCATGGATGGCGGCGTGACGGCCTCGTATTTCTACGGCGAACTCGCGCCCGAGTAATGCGCTGCAGGGCTGGCCGTTGCATTGATGAGCAGACCTCATGACTTCATGCGGTTCGAACGCCTTATTCAGTGGGCCAAAGCTGATTACCCTGCTTTCACACTCAATGAGAGGCTTTCACGCAGCGCGCTCGCCGAGTCATGAGCCACACGCAAAGACGATGCGGATAAGCGGCCATAACCTTTTGCACGGGCGGGGGTCACTCTTAAATGACCCGTTCAAGCGCCCCGCGAGGGCGGCACTGACTCATCACTGAAACCGATCACTGGAAAAACTGGCTTTCGAGACCAGTACCCTGACCCCCGGGACGCCTGAAATGAATGACCGTGACCTGATGTCGATTACCCGACGCAAATTCCTCATCGTGGGTGGCGTCACCGCGACCGCCGTGGCGTTGCCGCCGTTTATCTGCGCGCAAGCCTCCGCGGCCAATGCCCATCGCTCCATCTCTTCGAACGTGGCGCTGACGGTCAATGGCACCCGGCGCGACCTGGTGCTGGATTCGCGCACTTCGCTGCTGGACGCCCTGCGCGAACACCTGCAACTGACCGGTACCAAGAAGGGCTGCGACCACGGCCAATGCGGCGCCTGCACGGTGATCGTCGACGGTCGGCGGATCAATTCCTGCCTGACCCTGGCCGTGATGCACCAGGCCTCGGAAATCACCACCATCGAAGGCCTCGGCACCCCGCAAGCGCTGCACCCGATGCAGGCCGCGTTCATCAAGCATGACGGTTATCAGTGCGGCTATTGCACGCCGGGGCAGATCTGTTCGGCGGTGGCGGTGCTGGAAGAAATCCGCCAGGGCATCCCCAGCCACGTCAGCGAAAGCCTGACCGAGCAGCCGCAGCTGATCGCCCGTGAGCTTCAGGAACGCATGAGCGGCAACATCTGCCGCTGCGGCGCTTACTCCAACATCATCGAAGCGATGACCGAAGTCGCGGAGGCGCGGGCATGAGATCTTTCAATTACATGCGTCCGCAATCCCCAGCCGAAGCCGCTGCCGAGGCCGCGCGGGTCGATGGCGCGATGTTCATTGCCGGCGGCACCAACCTGCTGGATCTGATGAAGCTGGACATCGAAACGCCGCTGCACCTGATCGACGTCAACGGCCTGGGCCTGGACAAGATCGAAACCACGTCTCAGGGTGGTCTGAAAGTCGGCGCGCTGGTGCGTAATACCGACCTGGCCGCCGATTCCCGTGTCCGGCGTGGTTATGGCCTGCTGTCACGCGCGCTGTTGGCCGGCGCGTCCGGCCAACTGCGCAACATGGCGACCACCGCCGGCAACCTGCTGCAACGCACGCGCTGCCCGTACTTCTACGACACTAACCAGAGCTGCAACAAACGCAAGCCGGGCAGTGGCTGCGCGGCCATCGGCGGGGTCAGTCGCCAGTTGGGGATCATCGGCGTCAGCGACGCCTGCATCGCCACCCACCCCAGCGACATGGCAGTGGCCATGCGCGTGCTGGACGCGCAGATCGAGACCATCCGCCCCGACGGCAGCACCCGGGTCTTCCCGATGGCCGACCTGCACCGGTTGCCGGGCAACACGCCGAACATCGAAAACAGCCTGCTGCCCCACGAACTGATCACCTCGGTGATCCTGCCCCCTCCCCTGGGCGGCACACACATTTACCAGAAGGTACGTGACCGGGCGTCCTACGCCTTCGCACTGATCTCGGTGGCGGCAGTGATTCAGCCCGACGGCAGCGGCCGCGTGGCCCTGGGCGGCGTGGCGCACAAGCCATGGCGTGTGGAGTCGGCCGAAGCGATGATGCCGCAAGGTGCCAAGGCCGTGACCGATCGCCTGCTGGCCGGCGCCACCCCTACTCATGAAAACGCCTTCAAGGTGACACTGGTGGAGCGCACGCTCGCCTCGGTCATGGCGCAAGCGAGGGTTCCCGCATGAAGTTCGACACCCCGGCCGGGATCAACCCGATTGACCAGGAAAAGGTCATCGGCAAGCCCATGGACCGCATCGACGGCCCGCTGAAAACCACTGGCCTTGCGCCTTATGCGTACGAGCACCACCACGCCGTGCCCAATCAGGCCTACGGCTTTGTGGTGGGCGCAGCGGTTGCCAAAGGCCGCATCTCGTCGATGAACCTGGCCGACGCCAAGGCCGCACCGGGTGTGATCGCCATCGTCACCGCCGCCAATGCCGGGACACTGGGCCTGGGCAAATACAACACCGCCAAGTTGCTGGGCGGGCCGGAGATCGATCACTACCACCAGGCCGTCGCGCTGGTGGTGGCCGAAAGCTTCGAACAGGCGCGGGCCGCGGCGCAGTTGATCAGCATCGCCTACGCACGTACCGACGGCGCGTTCGACCTGGCGCACGCCCATGATGCCGGGCTGGGCGAAGAAGGCGACATGCCCGACTTCCAGCACGGCGACTTCGCCGGGGCCTTTGCGTCGTCGCCCGTGCAGCTGGACGCCACCTACACCACCCCGGATCAATCCCACGCGATGATGGAGCCCTTCTCGTCCATGGCGGCGTGGGACGGTGATCAACTGACGTTGTGGACCTCCAATCAGATGATCGATTGGGCCGTCACCGACGTGGCTACCACCCTCGGCGTGCCCAAGCAGAACGTGCGCCTGATCTCGCCGCACATCGGCGGCGGTTTCGGCGGCAAGTTGTTTGTCCGCTCGGACGCGGTGCTCGCCGCACTGGGCGCGCGCATGGCCGGGCGTCCGGTGAAAGTCGCCCTCGCCCGCCCGCTGATGATCAACAATTCCACACACCGCCCGGCCACCATTCAGCGCCTGCGCATCGGCACCGACCGCGCGGGCAAGATCACCGCCATGGCCCACGAAGGCTGGTCCGGCAACCTGCCCGACGGCAAGGTCGAGCGTGCGGCGCAACCGACCAAACTGCTGTACGCCGGTGCCAACCGCCTGACCTCCATGCGCCGCGCCACCCTCGACCTGCCGGAAGGCAATGCCATGCGCGCCCCCGGCGAAACGCCTGGGCTGATGGCGCTGGAAATCGCCATGGACGAAATGGCGTACAAACTCAACATGGACCCGGTTGAATTCCGCATCCTCAACGACACCCAGGTCGACCCCACCAACCCGGCGCGGCCGTTTTCCCGGCGCCAACTGGTGGAATGCCTGCGCACCGGCGCCGAGCGGTTCGGCTGGAATAAACGTCATGCGACCCCCGGCACTCAGCGCGACGGTCGCTGGCTGATCGGCATGGGTGTGGGCGTGGCGTTCCGCAACAACAACCTGGTGAAGTCCGGGGCGCGGGTGCGGCTCAACGATCAGGGGATCGTGACGGTGGAGACCGACATGACCGATATCGGCACCGGCAGCTACACCATCATCGGCCAGACGGCGGCTGAGATGATGGGCGTGACGCTGGACAACGTCGTGGTGCGGCTGGGTGATTCTTCGTTCCCGGTGTCGGCAGGCTCCGGCGGCCAGTTCGGCGCCAACTGCTCCACTGCGGGCGTGTATGCGGCGTGCGTCAAACTGCGCGAGGCGGTGACGCAAAAACTGGGGCTGAGCGGCGACGACGTGGTGTTCAGCGACGGCGAAGTGCGTTCCGCGGGCAAAAGCCTGCCGTTGCGCAACGCCGCGCAGTCCGGCGAGCTGGTGGCCGAAGACAGCATCGAGTTCGCCGAGTTGAGCAAGCAGTATCAGCAGTCCACCTTCGGCGCGCATTTTGTCGAAGTGGCCGTGGACAGCGCCACCGGTGAAACCCGTGTGCGGCGCATGCTGGCGGTCTGTGCCGCCGGACGCATCCTCAACCCCAAATCGGCCCGCAGCCAGGTGATCGGCGCCATGACCATGGGCGTCGGCGCGGCGCTGATGGAAGAACTGGCGGTGGACAAACGCCTGGGCTTTTTCGTCAACCACGACCTGGCCGGGTACGAGGTGCCGGTGCACGCCGACATCCCGCATCAGGAGGTCATTTTCCTCGAGGAAACCGACCCGATGTCATCGCCGATGAAGGCCAAGGGCGTCGGCGAACTGGGCCTGTGCGGCGTCAGCGCGGCGATTGCCAACGCCATCTTCAACGCCACCGGCGCGCGGCTGCGGGACTACCCGATGACACTGGACAAAATGCTCGGCGCGTTGCCGCAGATGCAGATGCGGTCTGCCTGATACACCGTTGTCGTCTGATTCAGGACTGCTGCGCAGCCCATCCTCCGATTGCGGCCCAGAGACACGTTGCGCTCCCACGGCCTCCGGCCAGAATCAAAAGCCTGAGCGCACGCCGATCCGCCTCTGCCGAAGGCGTGGGAGCTTGCGCCGATCCGCTTCTGCCGAAGGCGTGGGAGGGAGCTTGCTCGCGATCTGGTGCGCAGCGCCAGCAAACCCAGCGAATGCGGTCTTCCTGACCCACCTCGGGCGCATGGTTTCAGGACTGCTGCGCAGCCCATCGCGAGCAAGCTACGCTCCCACGGCCTCCGGCCAGAATCAAAAGCTGAACGCACGCCAATCCGCTTCTGCCAAAGGCATGGGAGCTTGCGCCGATCCGCTTCTGCCCGGAGGGCGTGGGAGCGTGGCTCGTCCCGCGATCTGGTGCGCAGCGCCAGCAAACCCAGCGAATGCGGTCTTCCTGACCCACCTCGGGCGCATGGTTTCAGGACTGC
>NZ_JBEGED010000016.1:71128-95110 GCF_040202885.1 Xanthomonas sp. WHRI 1810A | reverse complement strand
GACTGCTGCGCAGCCCATCGTCCGATTGCGGCCCAGAGACAAGCTACGCTCCCACGGCCTCCGGCCAGAATCAAAAGCTGAGCACACGCCGATCTGCTTCTGCCCGGAGGGCGTGGGAGCGTGGCTTGTCCCGCGATCTGGTGCGCAGCGCCAGCAAACCCAGCGAAAGCGGTCTGCCTGACCCACCCCGGGCGCATGGTTTCAGGACTGCTGCGCAGCCCATCGTCCGATTGCGGCCCAGAGACAAGCTACGCTCCCACGGCCTCCGGCCAGAATCAAAAGCCTGAGCCTGCGCCGATCCGCTTCTGCCCGGAGGGCGTGGGAGCGTGGCTTGTCCCGCGATCTGGTGCGCAGCGCCAGCAAACCCAGCGAATGCGGTCTTCCTGACCCACCTCGGGCGCATGATTTCAGGACTGCTGCGCAGCCCATCGCGAGCAAGCTACGCTCCCACGGCCTCCGGCCAGAATCAAAAGCCTGAGCGCACGCCAATCCGCTTCTGCCGACGGCGTGGGAGCGTGCGCCGATCCGCTTCTGCCCGGAGGGCGTGGGAGCGTGGCTTGTCCCGCGATCTGGTGCGCAGCGCCAGCAAAACCTGCAGATGTGGTCTACGTCCGATTGCGGCCCAGAGACAAGCTGCGCTCCCATGGCCTCCGGCCAGAATCAAAAGCCTGAGCGCACGCCGATCCGCTTCTGCCGACGGCGTGGGAGGGAGCTTGCTCGCGATCTGCCGGGCACCGGCAGCAAACCCTGTAAATGCGATCCGTCTGAGCCACCTCGGGCGCATGATTTCAAGACTGCCCCCAACGGGACGATCAGTCGACTCAGCCCTGAGTACGGCGCGACGCAAACACCTCCTTCAACACCGGCACGGCGGACATCGCCTTCGGCCAGCCCACGTAGAACGCCAGGTGCGTCACTACCTCACCGGCCTGGCGTTCGGTCAAGCCTTCGTCCATGGCGCGGTTGAGGTGGAACGGCAGCTGCGCGACCTGGCCCTGGGTGATGAGCGACGCGACGGTGATCAGGCTGCGGTCGCGGGCGGTCAGGTGGGTCTGGCGCCACAGGTCGCCGAACAGGACATCGTCGGTGTAGCGCGCCAGTTCCGGGGCCACGCTGCCAACGGCGGCGGCCACCGCCGCCTTACGCCTGGATTCGCTGGCCGGGTCCAGCGTCAGGGGCTCGGTGGGCGGCGGGGTCAGCTGGTCGGCGGGTATGCCGCGCTCGTCAAACACCTGCTTCGCCACACCCACCGCCGACATCGCGTTGGGCCAACCAGCGTAGAACGCCAGATGAGTGATCAGTGCGCTGATTTCAATGGGCTTAAGACCGTTGTCCAGCCCCAGCTTCAGGTGAGCGGTCAACTGGGCCGACTGGCCGGCACTGACCAGCGCCGCCACGGTGATGAGGCTGCGGTCGCGGCGCGCCAGTTCCTGGCGTTTCCAGACTTCGCCGAACAACAACTCGGTGGTGTAGTGATACAGCTGCGGGGTGATTTCCAATACATCCTGCGACGGTTTCGGGTCGGGTTTGCCGCCTCCCGAATTGCCTTCAGCGACGGCGGCGAACAACAGCGAGGCGAACGCGGTTCCGAGTAACTTCATGTGGGGCACCTGAGCAATGAATGGCTGGTCGGCCGTGCCCGGGGGTGATCCGTCGAGGCAGGAAACGGCTCTCACCGGAAAGCCACCGAAGGGGGCACGGTCATTGAGCGTGACGGTAAACCAGTCCCTCGCCCTTAACTACCCGCCCCAGGCGGCATGCCTTGATGAGCCTGATGCATGAATCCGCCGAGGCGTCTGCCCCATCGCCTGTTCGTGGATCATTTGCCGCCGGTGACATCCAGAAAAGTGCCGGTGATGAAGGAGGCCTCGGCACTGGCCAGCCACAGGATCGCCCGGGCCACTTCGTCCGGCTGACCGCCGCGGCCCATGGGGATCGACTCCTTGACCCGGTCCACGCGTCCAGGCTCTCCGCCGCTGGCATGCATCTCGGTATAGATATGGCCGGGGCGCACGCAATTGACCCGGATGCCGTCGCGGGCGACTTCCTTGGCGAAGCCGATGGTGAACGTCTCCAACGCGCCTTTGGACGCGGCGTAGTCGACGTACTCGTTGGGGCTGCCGAGCCGGGCGGCGGCCGAAGAGACGTTGATCACCACCCCGCCCGCCCCGTCGTGCCGCGTCGACATGCGCTTGACCGCTTGCTGGGCGCAAAGGATCGGGCCGATGGCATTGACCGCAAACATCCGCTGCATCCGCTCGAACCCCAGGTCTTCCAGCCGCGACTGCGGTAAAAGGATCGCCGCGTTGTTGACCAGCACATCGATGCGCCCGAACGTCCGGTCAATGGCGGCGAACAGATCAGCGACCTGCTGCGGATCAGCACTGTCGGCCCGGACCGCCAACGCCCTGCGCCCCAGGGCTTCGATGTCTGCCACCACCGCCAGGGCGGCCGCTTCATTGGCCACGAAGCTGATCGCCACATCAAAACCGCGCTCGGCTGCCAGCCGCGCCGTTGCAGCGCCGACGCCACGGCTGCCTCCGGTGATCAGAATCAGGGGTGCCTGGGGAGCTGTGTCCATTTTGCGAACCTCATGGGTGAGTGGGTAGATGTGATGCCCGACATGCTCGGGACAGTGCCGGGTCAGCCAATGATGATCGTACCGATGGCGATGACCGCGCAGGCCAGGAGCTTGCGCAGGTTCAGGCTTTCGCCGAGGAACAGATAGCCAATCAACGCGGCGAACAGGACGCTGGTTTCCCGCAGGGCTGAGACCGCGCCCATGGGTGCGGCGGACATGGCATAGATGACGATCCCGTACGCCAGCAGCGAAACCAGTCCGCCGAAAAACGCCGTGCCGAATCCCAGTCGCAGGGTGAACAGGCTCTTGGCGTCGCGCAGGCCGATGTAGACCATGGGCATCAGCACGCCCCACATGGCGCACATCCAGACCGTGTAGGCCATGGGCGCGCCGGACAAGCGCACGCCAATGCCATCCGTCACGCTGTAGGCGGCGATGAAACAGCCGGTGCCCAACGCGTACGGCAGGCTGGGCACCGCCAGCTGTCGGCCTTTGAAGGCCAGGGAAATGATCCCGCCCGACACCAGCGCAATGCCCAGCAACGCGCTGGTGCTGACGGTCTCGCCGGCAAACAGCGAGGCGCCGAGGGTGATGAGAATCGGTGAAGAGCCGCGAGCGATGGGATAAGTCTGCCCCAGGTCGCCCACCTTGTAGCTGCGCACCAGGAACAGGTTATAACCGATATGCAGCAGCGCCGAGAGCACGGCGTAGAACCAGCTGGCCTGTGCCGGGGGCGTCAGGAACAGCGCCATGACAATACTGGCCAGCGCCACCGCCAGGCACATGACCGTCATCGACCACAGTCTGTCGGCGCCACCGCGCAGGAGTGCGTTCCAACTGGCATGCAGGAGCGCGGCGAAAAGGATGAGTACAACGATATGAATAGGCATGCGCCATCCTAGGCACGTCGAGGGCGGGACAAAAGCGAACTCCTTTCATCCGGCCATGAGTAAAAGCTCATGGCTCACGATAGCTGTGCTGCGCCGTGCCTGATTCGCTCAGCAGCCAGTTGCGGAAATTGACGATATGAGGTTGCGCTTCGAGCCCTTTGGGGCAGACAAAATAGTAGGCCACCGGCGACGGGAACGGCACGTCGAACAGCCGGATGAGGCTGCCATCGGCCAGTTCGCTTTCAACGTGTCCGCTGCGGGCCAGCGCCACGCCCTGGCCCAGCAGCGCGGCTTCAATGGTCATGTTGGTGTCTGCGAAACGGACCGTTTCCTTGAGCGCGGAGATCCCCACGCCGACCTGCTGAAACCACAATTCCCACTTCGGCACCAGATCGGCGCCGGCCCGTGTCAGCAGCGGATAGCGTAATAACTCGGCCGGCTCTTGAGGCGCGCCGAAGCGGGTCAGCAGATCAGGACTGGCCACCGGAAATATCTGCTCCCTGAACAGGAACTCACTATGCAGGCCCGGGTAATTACCGCTGCCCAAACGAATTGCCACGTCCGGGTCGGCGCTGGAAAACTGGATGGCCGTGTCCGTGCTGTCCAGCGTCACCAGGATTTCCGGGTGTTGCTGGGACAGCACCGGCAAACGGGGCAGCAACCACTTCAGCGCAAATGAATACGTCGTGCTGACCGTCAGCCGCACGCGGCCGTTCTGCTCGCGCAGGTCCGAAAGCGTCGCCTCCAGTTTCATGAAGAATTCGCGCACGATGGGCGCCAGCGCTGCACCTTCGGGTGTCAGGGTCAGCGACTTGCCGCGCTGGAACAACGGCAAACCCCACAGCGCTTCGAGGTGCTTGAGCTGATGACTGACGGCGCTCTGGGTGACGTGCAACTCTTGCGACGCGGACGTGAAGGTCGCGTGCCGGGTCGCCACCTCAAAGGCGCGCAACGTGGCGGTGGGCGGCAGATCTCTCATGGTGTTGTGCTCTGTGGCTCTTGATGAAACAACCTGCCCGGTGAACGACGTACGCAGTGCCGTGTACCACGGACTGCCGCTCGGTCCGGAAAAAACACTCATCCTATCAGCCGGGCCGGGGCCGTTCATATGCACTCGCCAATGAAAGCGCCATCGTGGATGGCATTTTGAAAACTGTGCGAATAGTAATTCTTCCCATTTGCACTCAGCTCTCGAAGCTCTTATCCTTCCAGTCCTACGGCGCCGTCTGACAACGATTGCGCCGCTTGGCTGACACCTGTTGCCAACAGGTCAGCAAGCCGCTGGCGGCAGGACTGGAAACAATGAACTGGAACGGAATCAACCTCAGGTGGGCCTACACCGATCTGCTGCTCAGCCTCAGCCGGCAAACCCGCTGCGTGCATGGCGCCTACGACATTCTGCACGACGCCTTCATCCGATACGTTCTGGCCAGCCAGCGCATCACCATCGACCAGCCCAATGCCTACCTGCGGCAGGTCGCTCATTCGGTCCTGATCGACCATTACCGGCACGCCGCCCGCTATGTCGCCCTCACGGATGACGACGGCACTCTGCTCCGGCATGCCAACGTCCGCGACGACTTCGCACCCTCCCCCGAACACCTGGCCGATTTGCAGCAACGTCTCGAAGCCCTGCAGCGCATTCTCGATTGCCTGCCGCTTCGCTGCCGCGAAGTGTTCTGGCTGGCGCGCATCGAAGGCCATCGCCAGGCCCACATCGCCACGATGCTGGGCATCAGCCTGAACATGGTGGAACGGCACCTGATCCGCGCCTTGCTCGATTTGCGCGGTGCCCGCGAAGCGCTCTGCCCATGAGTTGCGCGCGGGAACAGGCGGCCTTCTGGTTTACCCGCTTGCTGGATGTGCCCGACGATCATCAGGATCGCGCCCGGTTCGATCACTGGCTGCGTGCCGACCCTGAGCATCGGGCCGAGTATCAGGCGTTCTGCGAGTTGTGGGGCGACCTGGCCTCGACCCGCAAGACCGAAACCCTGGCGCAGCAGATGGAACACCACCGTGGCCGGCGGCGATTTCTGCGCAGTGGCGTGCTCGGGCTGGCGGGTATGGTGATCGCAGGGTTTTCCTGGCGTCATGGGAGCGCCGATGTGTACGAGTGCCAGTTGAGCACGGCAAAAGGCGAACGCCAGCACCATCACCTGCCCGACGGGTCCGGCCTGTCCCTGGGCGCCGACACCCGCATTCACGTGCGTTACGACGGGCTACAGCGCCAGCTGTTTCTATTGCAGGGCGAGGCGATTTTCGACGTAGCCCGCGACGTTGAGCGGCCTTTCGTGGTGGACGGAGGGCTGGCACGGGTGACAGTGCTGGGCACGCGTTTTGTGGTCAATCGCTTGCACGACCGGCTGCGGGTGAGTGTCGAACGAGGCAGGGTGCAGGTGGACGCCGAGCCCTCCCGCCTGCAACTGAACGCCGGTGACGTGGCGCAGATCGTACGCGGCGACAGCCTGCGGCGGCTGACGCTGCCCGCCGACAACGCGTTCGCGTTCGCACGCGGGCGATTGATCTTCACCAAGGCCGACCTGTCGGAAATCGCTGACAGCCTGTCGCGCTATCGTGATGGGCCGGTCATCAACGTGCCTGGCAAACCATCGCCGTCCATTACTGCAGTGGTGCAGCTCACCGACATTGACAGTTTCCTCGCTGCCCTGCCCGCCATCGCCCCCGTGGAAATTACCCAGCTGGCCGGGACCACGCAAATGCGGGCTCGTTAAGGCCGTAAAGCGGACGATTGAAATATGTATATGCCGAGACATCAGGGTTTTTCAGGCTACCGCGTCATCAGGTAACCGCTATCCAAACGAGAAGACCCCATGCATCGTCATCCCTTGAAAACACTGGTGCTTGCCGCGTCAGTGGCCATGACCGGTCACGCCCTGGCAGCGCCGGTGGCCTTTGATTTACCGTCGCAGCCGCTGGCGACCTCGCTTCGGCAACTGGGTGAACGCGCGGGGCTGACGATCGCGGCGGACGACGGCATCGTGGCGCAGCGCAGTGCGCCCGCCCTCAAGGGCAACCTTGAACCTCTGGACGCACTGCAGCGTTTGCTCGATGGCAGCGGCCTGACCTGGCAGCAGCAGGGCTCGACCCTGGTGATATCCCCACGCAGGGACAGCATCGTAGAGTTAGGCAGCACCCGCGTCGAAGGTCAGGGCATGGGCCAGGCCACGGAAAATTCGGGGTCGTACACCACCGGCCTGACCAGCGTAGGTTCCAAGACCCCGGCCAGCCTGCGCCAGACACCGCAGTCGATTTCCATCGTCAGCCAGCAGTTGATGGTCGACCAGCAAATGACCGACATCAACGACGCCATGCGCGCCACGCCGGGCATCACGGTGCAGAACAATACGTACCGTACCTTTGACATTTTGTCCCGTGGCTTCGCGATCCAGAACTTCCAGCTCGACGGCGCCGCGCCCATGGCTCAGGGCAGTTCCCTGGGCAGCTTTTATTCCTCCAACATTTACGATCTGGCTGAATTCGACCATATCGAAGTGCTGCGAGGGTCCGCGGCCCTGTTCGGCGGCACCGGTGATCCTGGGGGGTTGGTCAACATGGTGCGCAAGCGGCCGATGGACGCCTATCAGTTGAAGCTCACCGCGTCGGCGGGCAGCTGGGACAACTATCGCCAGGAACTGGACATCACCGGGCCCATTGCCTTCGACGGCAAGTTGCGCGGACGCATGGTGGTGGCCAACACCGATCGCCAGTATTTCACCGACAACCGCAGCACCGAAAAGCCATTCGTCTATGGCGTGCTGGAGGCCGACGTGACCGATGACACGATGCTGACCGCTGGCATCCGTTACAACAAGTCCCATGAGAACGGCACGCAAAACTCAGTGCCTCGCTACCTGGACGGCTCCGACATCGGCCTGCCACGGCACACCAGCCTGGGCGAAAACTGGGCCTACACCGACGCCACCGGGCGCGAAGTGTTTGCCAAGATCGACCACCAGCTGTCCGAAGACTGGAAGCTCAACGTCTCCTACACGGATCTGTGGGACGTGGGCTACTTCAAAACCACCACCGCCAATGGCGTGGGCATCAATAAGACTACCGGTGCAGGCCTGACCTGGTTCGGCAGCTCCGCCAAACAGGAAAACCAGCAACGCATGCTGGACACTAACCTGTCCGGCACCTTTCAGCTGTTCGGCCTGCAACACGATCTGGTGGTCGGCGCCGATTATCAGGAAATCACCAGTCGCTGGCTGGGCACTGGCCGCTACCCCAGCGCAGGCGGCCCGTTGAACCCTTTCGATCCCGACAGCACGCCGTTCGCCGAGCCACCCAATGACCGCAATTACACCCGCGACTACAACCCCAACGACCAGAAGCAGTACGGCCTGTATGGCAGCCTGCGCCTGCAGCTCGCCGAGCCGTTGCATTTGATTCTGGGCGCACGGGTACAGCGCTATCAATTCGAGCAGACCTACCAGACCCGGGTCGGCAGCACCTGGACCACGCAGTCGACCATCGACATGCGCGAGCCGACCAAGGTCACGCCATACGGTGGCCTGGTCTATGACTTGAGCAATGAGTGGTCGGTCTATGGCAGCTACTCGGAAATCTACAAGCCACAAGTCAGCCTGTTGCAGGGGCCGCTGCCGGGCTCCTCAATGGACGCGATGGAAGGCAAGACCTATGAAACCGGCTTGAAAGGCGAACTGTTTGGCGGCACGGTCAATACCAACATCGCGCTGTACTACACCAAACGCGAGAACCAGGGCGTGCGCGACCCCGCCTACCCGATCAACGATTACGCCTTCTCCGGCAGTTGCTGCTGGCTGGATCAGGGGGAAGTCGCGAGCAAGGGGGTGGACCTGGAAATCTCCGGTGAAGTCCTGCCCGACTGGATGCTGATGGCCGGCTACACCTATAACAACAACCGCAACCGCAACGCCAAGGCGCCGATCAGCACCCAGACGCCCAAGCACCTGTTCAAGCTGTTCTCGACTTATCGCCTGCCGGGCGTGCTGTCGGACTTCAAGGTCGGTGGCGGCGTCAACCTGCAAAGCTCCAACTACTACAGCGGCACCGTCACCGCCAATGGCGCCACCAATGCCTACGACTTCACCCAGGCGGGTTACGCGGTCTGGAACGCTCTGGCCGAGTACCGAGTGGACGAGCACTGGACCGTGACCTACAACGCCAACAACCTCTTCGACAAAACCTACTACGCCACTGTCGGCTCCACCGCCGCGACCAATTGGTACGGCGACCCCCGCAACCAGATGCTGACCCTGCGCGGGACGTTCTGGTAAGCGAGGGTTTGGGCGCAGGCCGTTGCAGCCCACCTGATCGTTCCTCACGCTCCGCGTGGGAATACCGTGCTCGACGCTCCGCGTCACTGGGACGCGGAGCGTCCAAAGCACCGTGATCGCGCAAAGCGTAGGCACGATCACCGCTTTTGATTCTGGCCGCAGGCCGTGGGAGCGTGGCTTGTCCCGCGATGGGCCGGGGTCGCTTCCGACTGCGAAGCAGCCCTGAACCAGACGCCTGCGGTGGGTCAGGCAGATACGCGTTTGCAGGTTTCGGGGCCGCTGCGCAGCCCATCGCGACCGTCGTAACCTCCGATGGCTCCTACGCCCTCCGGGCAGAAGCGGGCATCGCGGCGCAGCACACCTGATCGTTCCTCACGCTCCGCGTGGGAATGCCGTGCCAGACGCTCCGCGTCACCGCCTTTGATTCTGGCCGCAGGCCGTGGGAGCGTGGCTTGTCCCGCGATGGGCTGCGAAGCGGCCCTGAAACCAGACGCCTGCGGTGGGTCAGGCAGATCCGCGTTTGCAGGTTTTGGGGCCGCTACGCAGCCCATCGCGACCGTCGTAACCTCCGATGGCTCCTACGCCCTCCGGGCAGAAGCGGGAATCGCGGCGCAGCGCATCTGATCGTTCCTCACGCTCCGCGTGGGAATGCCGTGCCCGACGCTCCGCGTCACCGGGACGCGGAGCGTCCAAAGCGCCGTGATCGCGCGGCGCGTGGGCACGATCGACCATGGTCTGGCACCGCACACTCGATCATCTCGCCAACAGGCACAGCTTATGCATAACACCCCCACACCCATTCGGGTGTAGACAGCGAAGTACCTGGCCAGACTCACGGCCCGGCATTGATCCGTCTGTCCCGTTGATCAAATCGCAACAGTCGCCGCACGCGCGGCCTGAGCCGTACTGGAGCTTTTCTTGAATTTCACCGCGTTCCGCTACTTCAACGAAGTGGCCCACACCAAAGCGATCCGGCGCGCGGCCGATCGGTTGCATGTCACCCCGTCCGCCGTGAGCCGGCAGATGTCATTGCTGGAACACGACCTCGGCGTCCCCCTGCTGGAACGCACCAACACCGGAGTCGAGCTGACCGCCGCCGGGGTCATGCTGGAGCGCTACACCCGCACCCTGTTCCGCGACCTGGAACGGGTGCGCGAAGGCATTGCCGCGTTCCGTTCCCTGGACCAGGGCGAGGTGAAGATCCACGCCATGGAGGGCGTGCTGTCGAGCTTTCTGCCGGAGACCATCGCCGCCTTTCTCGACCTGCACCCAGGCATCGACTTCCAGATCACCACGTGCTCCAGCGACCTGATCGTCGAAGCGCTGATCCGCGACGAAACCGACATCGGCATCATCTACAACCCCGAACTGCGTTTTGAAATCGACGTGGTCGCCGAGCGCAAGGAACCGGTGGTCTGCCTGGTCGCGCGGCACCATGCCTTGGCCAATCAGTCGCTGGTGACCATGGAGCAGTTGTGCCGGACCTCCCTCGCCCTGCCCCGGCAAAGCTTCGGCTTGCGCCAGCTGTTCGACCGCACCCCCGAGGCCCGGCAGTTCAAGCCGCGTATCGTCATCGAAGCCAACAACCTGGACATCCTGCGCGCCACCGCTGTGCTAGGGGTCTGCGTCACCATCGGCCCGGAGATTTCCGCGCGTCGCGAGATCGACGCGGGCCTGCTGGTGGCGATTCCCATCGACCTTGCGTCGTTCAGAAACGTGCGCTCGGCGGTCTGCGTGCACCAGGAAAGGGTGCCCAGCTACGCCACCAACGCGTTCCTCAAGTTTCTCAAGGACCGTTTTCCCCTCGGTGCGCCAACATCCCCGGCGTTCTAATTCGGGCAACACGGCATGCAGCAATCCCGGCTACGTCCCGCCGCCAGCCCCGTGCAATAAATAGTCATCCGCGAATGTCAGGACTGCCACTCGCGCCGAAACCGAACAGGGGAAGCACGATGCCGAGCATTTTCACCAATGGAATCCAGACCCATTACGAGATCAGTGGGCGTGGACCGGCGCTGGTGTTCGTCTCTGGGCTGGGCGGCGCGGGCGCTTATTGGAAACCCCAGATCGAGGTGTTCGCCAGGGACTTTACCGTAGTGACCTACGACCAGCGCGGCGCCGGCATGTCGGACCATCCCGATGAGCCGTACAGCATCGGCACCCTGGCCGATGACCTGCACGCGCTGATCCTGGCGCTGGCACTGGACCGCCCGGTGTTGATCGGCCACTCCACCGGCGGGGCCATCGGCCAGTTACTGGCGGCCAGCGAGCCGGATCTGCTGGCGGGCATGATCCTGTACGCCAGCTGGTCCAAGTCCGACGCGCATTTCAATTGGTGTTTCCGCATGCGCCGCACCCTGCTGGAAACCACCTCGCTGGAAGAATATGTCCACGGCAGTGCGTTGTTTCTCTACCCGCCCGAATACATCCGGGCCAATGCCGACGCCTTGTCCCCGGCGCTGCTGGCCTCGGTCGCGCGCTTTCCGGCCCGGGAAATCGTGCTGCGCCGCATCGACGCGATCATGGCCCATGACGCCACCGCGCAGCTGTCGAAAATCACCACCCCGACCCTGGTGGTCTGCGCCAACGACGACATCCTCACCCCGCCCTACCAGTCACGGCTGCTGGCCGACGCCATTCCCGGCGCCGAGCTGACCATCGTGCCCCAGGGCGGACACAGTTTTTCAGAAACCGAAACCGACACGTTCAATCGACTCGCCCTCGACTTCGTGGCGCGGACCGGTCTCGCATCCATTGACGCCTCAGTCATTTGAATCAGGAGTTCAGCATGCTTGGCAACGACCCCAACAGCGTGGAATTCGGCGTTTTCCTGCCGGTGGGCAACGGCGGCTGGATCACCTCCACCACCAGCCCTCAACTGCCGGCGACCTACGACTACAACAAGGAGGTCACGATCCTCGCCGAAAACCTGGGCTTTGACTTCGCCCTGTCCATGGCCAAGTGGCGCGGCTACGGCGGCCCGTCGCAACACTGGGACGTGACCCTGGAAAGCCTGACCACCATGGCCGGCCTGGCCGAAGCCACCCGTCGCATCGGCGTCTGGGGCACCGTGCACACCATGGTCTTTCACCCGGCGGTGGTGGCCAAGATGTCGGCCGTGCTGGATCAGATTTCCAAGGGCCGTTTCGGCCTGAACATCGTCTCCGGTTCCAACCCCACCGACCAGGGCCAGATGGGCCTGTGGGCGGACCTGGATCACGCCCAGCGCTACGAAATGGCCGAGGAATGGCTCACCGTGCTCAAGCGCCTCTGGACCGAAGACCGCGTTAATCACAAGGGCAAGCACTACGAGCTGACCGACTGCATGTCCAACCCCAAGCCCGTCACTCCGCCGCCGATCATCTGCGCCGGCGGTTCGGACACCGGCTTTCTGTTCACCATGAAGAACTGCACCGGCAGCTTCATGCTCGGCTCCGACCACGACGACTTCATCAAGACCGGCCGCCGCGCCAAGGAGCTGGCAGCGCAACAAGGCAAGCCGGACTTCAAGACCTACGGCCTGTTCACCATCGTCCCCGGTGCCACCGATGCCGAGGCCCGCGAGCGCGTGGCATTGTACGACTCGGGCGTCGACACCATCGCCCTGGACAACCAGACCCGCGAGTACTCCGGCGACAAGAGCTTCAAGCAAAACACCATGGCCCAGCGCTTCGTCTCCCAGGGTGAGCAGCGCAACTCCATGACCCGCGCCGCGCTGGTGGGCTCACCGGAAACCATCGGCATCAAGCTCGCTGAAATCATCAAGGGTGCGCAGCTGGACGGCGTCACGGTCATCGTCCCGGACTTCATCGACGACCTGCGCATCGTCGGCACCGACGTGCTGGAAGTGCTGGAACTCAACGGTGTGCAGACCAACGCACGCGCCTACCAGAAGGGACTGCGTTGATGAAGAACGGTCCCGTCAACCCCGCCGGCCTCAAGCAGCAGACTTACTACAACCACGCCGTGGTGCGTGCCGGGCAGCCGGTATTCCTCACCGGCCAGGTGGCCTGGGACGCGGACGGCAACGTGGTCGGCAAAGGCGACATCGACGCTCAGGCGCAAAAAATCTGGGCCAACATCGCCCTGGCACTGGACGCGTTCGGGGTGGGCCCGCAGGCCATCGTCAAGCTCAACACCTACGCGCTGTCACGGGACACCATCCCGGCCCTGCACCGCGCCCGCACTGCGTTCTTCGCCGGGCATGACTTGCCGGCGAGCACCTTTGTCGTGGTTGCCGGGCTCGCCGATCCGGACCTGCTGGCCGAGATCGACGTGACCCTGATCCTGCCGCTGGACTGAACACCTCATTCACGCCAAAACCCCTTGCCACGCGTCGCGGTGCGACCAGGAGCCTCGAAATGAAACGCTTCGACATGAAAGTTCACGCACTGTTAGCCATGGCGGCCACCACGGCCGTCGGTGTTGGCTCGCTGGCCCAGGCCGCCGAGGCGCCCCGTGTGGCGGCGCTGTTTACCCAGACTGTCACTCAGGGCACGTGGGACTCGGCAGGCTACGCCGGGTTCAAGGCCATGGCCGACAAGGGCGGCTTCAAACCCAGCTACCTGGAAAACACCTCCTACGAAGCGGCGCCAGCGGCCTTGCGCCAACTGGCCTCGGACGGCGTCAAGCTGATCATCGCGCACTCGTCGGGCTATTCGGCGGCGATCAAGGAAGTGGCGCCCTCCTACCCCGGCACCCAGTTCGTGCTCTATTCCTACGAAGGCAGCACCGCCAACCTGCCCAACTACTCCGCCTGGTCAGTGGACTGGGATGAATACGGCTTCGTGCTCGGTGCCCTGGCCGCCTCGGCGAGCAAGGCCGGTCACATCGCAGTGATTGCCGGCGAGCCGATTCCGTCGGCGGAACGCACCATCCAGTTCATCAAGAAGGGCGCGGCGTACGTCAACCCGAACGTGCAGGTCGATACCGCGTACGTCGGCTCGTTTGTCGACGTGGCGCGGGCCAAGGAGATCGCCACCGGGGTGATCGCGCGCGGCGCCGACTTCGTGATTCCCACCGCCGACACGGCCGACGCCGGCATCCAGCAGGCGGCCGACGAGGAAGGCGTGCTGACCATCGGTTCCTATGGTGATCAGTCCAAGGCCTACCCCAATGCGGTGATGACCTCGACGCTGATGAACTTCGGCAAATCCTACGCCGACATCGGCAAGGCCTACGCCGACGGCAAGCTGGGCAACCGCATCGTCACCGAGAACCTGGCCTCCAACGGCTGGTCCCTGGTCACCCCGTTTGCCCACGTCGACGCCGGTGTGCAAGACAAGGTCGCGAAGGTCATGGAAGACCTCAAGGCCGGCAAGATTAAAATCGAAGAGTGACGCCCATGTCTGCCCCGGTCATCCAGCTCGATCACGTCTCCAAACGCTACGCCAACGGGTTTCTCGCCCTGGAAAACGTGTCCCTCACTTTTCACACCGGGGAGATTCACGCGTTGCTGGGCGAGAACGGGGCCGGCAAATCCACGCTGATGAACATTCTGTACGGCGTTCATGAGCCCAGCGAAGGCGGTGTGCTGATGCACGGCCGTCAGGTGATCCATCGTCGCCCCGCCGACGCCATCGCCAACGGCATCGGCATGGTCCACCAGCATTTCAAGCTGGTGATGCCGTTCACCGTGACTGAAAACCTGGCGCTGGTGGCCAAGGGCGCACGGCGTGGTGCGTTTCGGCGTCATGCCGATGTCCGGGCGTTCATGAAGCGCTACGGCGTCGATCTGGACCCGGCGGCGGTCGTCGGGCGATTGCCCCTGGCGCTGCAGCAACGGGTGGAGATTCTCAAGGCGCTGGTCAATGACAGCCGGGTCCTGCTGCTGGATGAACCGTCCACCATCCTGACCCCGGCCGAAATCGACAACCTCTACGCCACCCTGCGGCGCATTCGCGATCAAGGCACGGCGGTGGCGGTGGTCACGCACAACGTCGACGAGGTGCTGGCCCACGTCGACCGCTACACCGTGCTCAAGCGCGGGCGCACCAACGGCACCGGCCTGATCGTCGACACCACGTCCAGCGAGCTGGTGGAACGGATTGTCGGCCACGCGGTGTCCAACGCGGCGCGAATCGGCGCGCCACGGGTCGCCGGCCCTGAGCGCATGCGGCTGACCGGCGCCACCTTGCGGCCCAGCAGCGGCTCGCCGGGCTTGCAGCAGATCAACCTGACCCTGCACGCCAGCGAAGTCATCGGCGTCGCCGGGGTCGAGGGCAACGGTCAGACCGAGCTGTTCGAGGTGCTGGCCGGGCAGCGCCAGCCCGAGACCGGACAGGTGCAGCGCAGCCAGCCCGATGTCAGCGTGGCGGTGGTGCCTCAGGACCGTCATCACGAGGGGCTGTCGCTGGACTTGTCGGTGTCACAGAACCTGCTCTATCCGCGGATCATGCGCGGCGAATACCGCCGGACGGGCCTGCTGGATCACCGGGCCATCGGCGCACAGGCGCAGGTCATGATCACCGAGTCCGACATTCGCACGTATTCCCCTGCCACCCCGGCGCGCTCGCTGTCGGGGGGCAACCAGCAAAAAATCGTCGTGGCCCGGGCCATGGACCAGGCGGCCTCGATCATCGTGGTCTACCAGCCGACCCGGGGCCTGGACGTCGCCGCCGCCGAAGCCGTGTTGACCCGTCTGGCAACGGCCGCCGAGGCCGGCACCTGCGTGGTGGTCATCTCCTCGAACATCGAAGAACTGATCCGCGTCTCCGACCGGATCCTGGTGATCAACGGTGGGCGCATCACCGGCGAAGTCAGCGGCGCGGGGATGTCAGTCACGGCCATTGGCCCGCTGATGACCCAGGGCCGGCACACCCCCTCACCTGCTCTGGAGCCTGTCGATGCCTGAGTCAACACAACCGATGGTGGAGCTGCGCCGGCTATTGGCGCGGCTCAGCGTGCCGCTGTCGCTGAAGGTCACGCTGGGCGCGTTTGTAGGCTCGCTGCTGCTGGGCCTGGCGCTGATTGCGCTGCTGGGTTTCCCGGTGATCCCTGCGATTCGGGTGGCGGTGCAAGGGTCGTTCGGCGATGCCCGCGCGGTTGCCGACACCCTGGTGTTCATGACGCCCCGATTGCTGGTGGCCCTCGGCGCCCTGATCGCGATTCGCGGCGGGATGTTCAACCTGGGCGGTGAAGGTCAACTGCAGATGGGCGCGGTCGGCGCGATGCTGCCGTACCTGGCGTTCGGCGACATCGGCGTGGCCTTGCTGCCGCTGGCGATCCTCAGTGGCGCGCTGTGCGGTGCCATCTGGGGCGCCATCCCGGCGGTCTTGAAACTGTGGCGCGGCGCCGACGAGATCATCGTCACGTTGCTGATGAATTTCATCGCGATCTACTGCGTCAAGTACCTGGTGCAAGGCCCTATGCGCCCGGAAGGCTCGACCTTCAACATGTCGGCGCAACTGCCACGGGGCGGGATCTTCCCGCCCCTGATCGACGGCACCCGGCTGCACCTGGGCGTCATTCTCGCGGTGGTGATCGCCATCGGTATCTGGGTGCTGCTGCACCACACCGCGTTCGGTCTGAAATTGCGCGCCAGTGGGCAAAGCCCCGGTTTTGTTCGGCTGCAAGGTCAGTCGGCCGGCCGCACGATCCTGTCGAGCATGGCGCTGTCCGGTGCCATCGGCGGGCTGGCCGGGACCTTCGAAGTGCTGGGCGTGCAATACCGGCTGATCGACGGCTTCTCGTCGGGCCTCGGGTTCGAGGGTCTGGCGGTGGCGTTCCTCGCCGGGCTTGAGCCGTTCGGCGCGATTGTGGTCTCGCTGTACTTCGGCGCCATCAACAATGCGGCCCTGGCCCTGCAAAGCAGTCTGTCGATCCCGTCCGCCCTGGCCGACGTGCTCATCGGCCTGCCCATTCTGCTGCTGGCCGTGATCAGCGGCGTCATGCTCACCAAAGGAAAGCCCGTATGGACATCAACTCGGTAACCCTCGCGCTGTTTCTGGCCGCGGGCGTGCGGATGAGCGTGCCGGTGCTGCTGGCGGCCCTGGGGGAAGTGGTGTCGGAGCGCGCCGGTGTCTTCACCATTGGCCTGGAAGGCTTGATGCTGTTTGGCGCGGTGGCCTCGGCGGTGGGTCTGGCGATGACCGGTTCGCCGGTGGCGGCGCTGGCCATCGGCATGCTCGGCGGCATCATCGCGGCGGCGGTGCTGGCGCTGGGGACTGTGCTGGCCCGGGCCAACCAGATCGTGATGGGCATCGGTTTCAACCTGTTCGCCATGGGCACCACCTCGCTGATCCGCCAACTGGTGCTGGTGGACGCGCCGCCGGCGGGCTCGATGCGCGCGGTGACCATGATGAAGCTGCCGTGGCTGTCGGACCTGCCGGTGGTGGGCCGCGCCCTCTTCTCCCAGAGTCCGGTGTTTTATCTGACGGTGCTGCTGGCCGTGGCGCTGTGGCTGATGTTTCGTTTTACCCGGCTGGGGCTGTTGCTGCGCGCGGCGGGTGAAAACGCCTCCGCCCTGGACGCGGCCGGCCAGCCGGTGTCGGGCCTGCGCTTTGGTGCGACGCTGTTCACCGGGGTGCTGGCCGGTCTGGGCGGCGCGTACCTGTGCATCATTGCCTCGGGCGGGACCTTCATCGACGACATGACTGCGGGCCGCGGCTACCTCGCCATCGCCATTGCCATCTTCGCCCGGTGGATGCCGCTGCGCACCTTGATAGTCGCCCTGGCGTTGGGGCTGCTCGAAGCCCTGCAGTTCCAGGGGCAATACCTCGGCATCCAGATCGCCACCCCGCTGTTGATGGCCACCCCGTTCGTGGTCGCCCTCATCGCCTGGGTTGTCATGGGCCGCGCCGGTGCAGCCCCGGCGGATCTGGGCAGACCGTTTTTGCGGGGTGAGGGACGGTGATTGAACAGACAATCACAGAAACCAAATCAGAGCCCGACCCTGTGGGAACGGACTTGTCCGCGAAGAGGCCCATACGGGCGATGCATCTTCAGCGTCAGATACACCGCTATCGCGGGCAAGCGCGCTCCTACAACAGAGCCCGGGTGCAGCGCCGATTTCCGCCAGACGCCACATCTGTAGGAGCGCGCTTGCCCGCGAAGAGGCCTGTATCGGCGACACACATTCAGCGTCAGCAAGACCCGATTCGCGGATGAATCCGCTCCTGCAGGGCTTCATCTCTCATTGATATTCAGAAACAACGGAGCACGACATGAATCAGGCAATCAACCCCGCAGGCTGGATCATCGGCAAGACCGCCACCGGTCTCAATCATCTCAACTGGGGCATCAAGGCCGGCAACCATGTGTATGTGGCGGGCATGCTGTCCACCGACCCTGTGGATGGCAGTCTGGTGGGCGAAGGCGACATCGAAGTGCAGACCCGGCGCGTGCTGGACAGCATCAAAGTGGTGCTGGAAGCGGCCGGCAGCAGCATGGACCACGTCACCATGAACCAGATCTTCCTGCGCAACCTGGACGACTACCACGCGTTCAATGAAATCTACGTGACCTATTTCCCCACCCTGTTGCCGGCGCGCTTTTGCGTGAGGCTGGAAATGGTCAAGCCCGAGTTTCTGGTGGAAATCGCCTCGACCGCCGTCATCCCGGCCTGACCCACCGGCAGCCGCCGCGAGCATGCACCACCGAAAACCAACTGAGGGCGCTTTACATGCACTATCGATACCTGGGCCGCAGCGGGCTCAAAGTTTCAGAAATCTGCCTGGGCACCATGATGTTCGGCGGCGCCACCGATGACGCGACTTCCCGGCGGATCATCGCCAACGCGGCCGACAACGGCGTCAACTTCATCGACACCGCCGACCTGTACAACCAGGGCGAATCGGAACGCACCGTGGGCCGCGCCATTGTCGCCGAACGTGATCGCTGGGTGCTGGCCAGCAAGGTCGGCAACCCCATGGGCCAGGGCCCGAACCAGCGCGGCATGTCGCGCAAGTGGATCCGCGAAGCCGCCCACGCTTCGCTGCAACGCCTGGGCACCGATTACATCGACATTCTGTACATGCACAAGGCGGACTTCGACGCGCCGCTGGAAGAAATGGTGCTGGCGTTCGCCGACCTGATCCGCGAAGGCAAGATCGGCTATTTCGCCGTCTCCAACTTCAAGGCCTGGCGCATGGCCGAGACGGTGCGTCTGGCCCGTGAGGCCGGCATCGGCGGCCCGGTGGCGTCGCAGCCGCTCTATAACCTGGTCAATCGCGAGGCCGAGGTCGAGATTTTGCCCGCCGCCGCGCATTATGGCGTCGGCACCGTTTGCTACAGCCCGCTTGCACGAGGGATTCTTACCGGCAAATACCGTGAAGGCGCCGCACCCGACGCCGGCAGTCGCATCGCCCGCGCCGACCCGCGCATGCTGGAAGCCGAATGGCGCCCGGAATCGCTGGCGGTGGCCGCGAAGCTGGTAGCCTACGCCGAACAGACCGGCCGCCAACCGGCGCACCTGGCGCAGGCCTGGGCCATGCGTAACACCCAGGTCACCAGCACCCTGATCGGCCCGCGCACCTTCGAGCAATGGGAGGACGCACTCACCGCCCTCGCCTGCCCATGGACCGCCGAGGACGAACGCTTCTGTGACGCACTGGTCTCACCTGGCAAGAGTTCGACGCTGGGCCCGGTGGACCCGCATCACCCGATTGAAGGCCGTACGCCGCGACTGTGATCGCCGCACCGCTTATCCACGACAAAAAGGACACGCCATGAAAGGCCCCCTGAGTGATGAAACCCTGGCCGTGCTGTTCACGCAGGCGCGCAGCCATAACGGCTGGACCGACGAGCCGGTCTCGGACGCCGTTCTGCACAGCCTCTACGACCTGCTGAAAATGGCCCCGACGTCGGCCAATTGCTCGCCGGGGCGCTTCGTGTTCCTGCGCACCCCCGAAGCCAAGACACGGCTGGCACCGGCGCTGTCCAAGGGCAACCTGGAAAAAACCATGACCGCCCCGGTGACCGTCATCGTCGCGTGGGACAAAGCCTTTTTCGAGCAGCTGCCGATGCTGTTCCCCCACGCCGATGCCAAAAGCTGGTTCACCCACAGCCCGGAAGCGGCGCACGAAACGGCGTTTCGCAACGGCTCGCTGCAAGGGGCTTACCTGATCCTGGCCGCCCGCGCCTTGGGCCTGGACGCCGGCGCGTTGTCCGGCTTCGACGCCAGGGCGGTGGATGCCGAATTCTTCGCTGACTCCACATGGACCTCGAACTTCATCATCAACCTGGGCCATGGCGACCCGACAAAAGTCTTCGGCCGCCTGCCCCGGCTGGCGTTCGATCAAGCCTGTACGCTGCTTTGAAACCTACCTGTATGAGGTCACCCGACATGCCTGCCACGCCTGCTGTGATGAACGATACCGTGAGCGCGGTCGATCCGGTCGCGCTGACCAAAGCTGATTTCCGCAACGCCATGTCGCGCCTGGGCGCGGCGGTGAACATCATCACCACCGACGGCCCCGGCGGCCGCGCGGGCTTTACCGCCTCGGCGGTGTGCAGCGTCACCGACGAGCCGCCGAGCCTGCTGGTCTGCCTGAACCGCAGCGCCTCGGTGTACGAGACGTTCAAGGCCAATAACGTGCTGTGCGTGAACGTCCTGGCGCCCGGTCATCAGGCCATTTCCAACCTGTTCGGTGGCAAGACTTCCATGGAGGAGCGCTTCGCCGCAGCCAGCTGGTCACTGGGTCAGACCGGTTCTCCGATCCTGGAAGAAGCCAGTGTGTCCTTCGATTGCCGGCTGACACAAATCACCGAAGTCGGCACCCACGACATCCTGATCTGTGAAGTGATCGCCATCACACTGAGCGAACAAAACCGCAGCCTGATCTACTTTGGCCGTCAATACCACGAGCTGTCGGTGGACAACTGAGCGCAGCCCGAAGCAATCCGCAACATCTGCAGCGGCGCGCTTAAAACAGTCATTAAGCCGCTGGATACTGCCGTGTACCGAAACTGAGACAATCAAGCGCTGGCCATGCGCTTGGGCGTCCTCATTCCCGAAGGTACGCAATGAATCTCGACAGACCCAGCGCCGGACAAGCTATCACTGACACCGACCGCGGCATTCCGGTCCCGGATGACGCGATCTGTTTCGGCCCGTTTGTCCTCATCCCCCAACATCACGTGCTGCTGAAAAACGGCGAACCGGTCGCCCTGGGCAGCCGCGCCATGCTTCTGTTGATTGCCCTGGCCAGCCGTGCCGGCGAACTGCTGGACAAAGCTGAGCTGCTGTCCCTGGCGTGGCCCAAAGTGGTGGTCGAAGAATGCAACCTGCGGGCGCAGATCCTGACCTTGCGCCGGGCACTGGGCGATAACCCGGACTTCGGCTGCATCGCCACCGTGCCCGGACGCGGCTACCGTTTCGTCGCGCCGATCAACCCGCTGCCTGTCCCCCCACCCTTGCCCGCGCCGCAATCGAGTCTGCAACCCCGACCGCCCTCCCGGCGGATCTTTGGCCAGGACGCACTGTTGCGTTCGCTGGATGCTCAATTGGCAGACTGCCGCTTCGTCACCCTCACCGGCCACGCGGGCACGGGCAAGACCACCGTCGCCCTGGCATTGGCCAACCGGATGCTGCCGCAGTTTGCCCAGGGCGTGCGCTTTATTGACCTGACGCCGGTCAGCCGCGGGCCGTTGGTGCATGTGGCCATCGCTGAGGCCCTGGGGATCGATTACAGCCTCGGCGAGCCACTGCAGCTGATCGGTCAGCGCCTGGCGAGCAGCCAGGCGCTGCTGATTCTGGACACCTGCGAGCACGTGCTGGAAGACGCCGCGACCGCGATCGAAAGGATCCTGCACCAGGCGCCGCACTGCGCCGTGCTGGTCACCAGCCGTGAACCGTTGCGGGCCGACGGCGAATTCGTCCACGACCTGGCCCCGCTGCCGTTTCCGCCTGAAAACATTCAATTGGCCACCGCCCAGGCGCTGACCTATCCCGCCGTCCAGTTGCTGGTCGAGCGCATGGCGGCCCATGACCTGGACTACCTGTTCACCGATCAGGATGTGCCGGCGGCCGCCGCCATCTGCCGCAAACTGGACGGCAATCCGCTGGCCATCGAAATCGCCGCGGCCCGGGTACGTGCCTTTGGTATCGAGCCGCTGGTGGACATGCTCGACGGCAGCTTTCGCCTGCACATGACCGGCCGCCGCACCGCCCTGCCCCGTCATCGCACCCTGAGTGCCGCGCTGGACTGGACGTACGGCATGCTCTCGCCGGTCGAACAAGCGATGTTTCGTCAGCTGTCGGTGTTCACCGGGCTGTTCACCCTGGCCGCCGTGGACGCGGTGATTGACGTCGAGGCCCAGGACCGCGCGCATCGGGTTGAACAGCTGATGGACAAGTCGCTGGTGATGGCCCGGGAACAGGGGGCCGCCCAGCGTTATCGGCTGCTGGAAACCACGCGGCTGTACGCGGCGCACAAGCTGTCGGAAGCGCAAGAAACCGATGCCACGGCGCAGCGTCACGCGCGCTGGACGCTGGAGGAACTCAAGACCTCGGTGCAGGACCTGGTGCACACCACGCCGCCCGCATGGCTGGCGCGGTATGGCGCGGAGGTCGACAGCGTCCGTGCCGCGCTGGCCTGGGCCTACTCGCCCTCGGGGGATCTGGCGCTGGCGGTGGAGCTGACACTGGTCAGCGTGCCGCTGTGGTTGCGCCTGTCCCTGACCGACGAATGCCATGACTGGGTCAGCCGCGGCCTGCAATCCACCGCACAACGGACACCGGCTCGCCAGCACCAGCGTATGTTTTTGCTGACGGCGTCGGCCAGCGTCCGGGTCCTGGCCTATGGCGGCGGGGCCAGGATTCGTGAGGCGTGGCTGCACGTCCTCGAACATGCCCGGGCGTTGAACGACACCGAACACCAGCTGCGCGCGCTGTGGGGGTTGTGGAACGACCGCAGTTGCCAGAACCAGTACGTGGCGGCCCTGGATCTGGCCGAGCAGTATTTGGCGCTCAGCCAGCGCGGCCACCACAGCGACCGCCAGTTGCTTGGCCTGCGGATGCGCGCCAACGCGCTATTCCACATGGGCCGCCTGGGCGCCGCCCGGACGTCGGTGATCGAGGCGTTGAGTTCGCCGTTGTCCGCGAACACGCACCTGATCGACCTGCATTTCGACCAGCGCATCGCCGCGCAATCGCTCAAGGCGCAGATCCAGTTGCTGCAGGGCGAGGTCGGCCCGGCGCTGTTGGCGCTGGAGAATAATGTCGGCCAGGCCATCACCCTCAACCACCCCGCCACGCTCTGGTACACCTTGTGCCTGAGTGCCATCCCGACCACGTTGCTGATGGGCCATCTGCAGCAAGCGCGGGATTACCTGGCGGTGCTGAACGACAGCCTCGTGGGGCATGAGCTGTATGTGTGGCGACAGTTTGCGCGCTGCTTCGACGATATCCTGCTGATCCGCCAGGGCGCCCCTGAAGACGGCGTGCCGCGTCTGGGCGAAGGCTTGGCGCAATTGAGGCAACAGGGGGACAGCCCGCTGCACAGCCTGTTCCGCAGCGAATACGCACAAGGGTTGGCCCTGCTCGGGCTGGAGGATCGGGCACTGCAGGTGATCGACCAGACCCTGCACACCGCGCGAGGTCGCGAGGAGCGCTGGTTCGTTCCGGAATTGCTGCGCATCAAGGCCCGTATCCTGCTCCGGCGTGAAACACCGCCACTGGCCCAGGCCCAGCGCCTGCTGCAAGAAGCCCGGCACGAAGCCCGGGACCAGGGCGCCCACTTCTGGACCGCCCGCATCACCGCCGACCTCGAGCGGTTGCAGCAGGTGGAGCCCGGTGCGCTGCTGCCGCAGGCCTGACAGCATCGCGAGCAAGCTCCCTCCCACGGCCTGCGGCCAGCATCAAACGCCTGAGCGCCACTGATCGTACCCACGCTCCGCGTGGGCACGGCGCTTCGGACGCTCCGCGTCCACTTTGACGCGGAGCGTCGGGTGCGGCATTCCCACGCGGAGCGTGAGGAACGATCAGGTGCCAATCCCGATAGTCGCTGTTGATCGTACCCACGCCCCGCGTGGGCACGGCGCTTCGGACGCTCCGCGTCCCGCTGACGCGGAGCGTCAGGCGCGGCATTCCCACGCGGAGCGTGAGGAACGATCAGGTGCCAATCCCGATAGTCGCTGTTGATCGTACCCACGCTCCGCGTGGGCACGGCACTTCGGACGCTCCGCGTCCCGCTGACGCGGAGCGTCAGGCACGGCATTCCCACGCGGAGCGTGAGGAACGATCAGGTGCCAATCCCGATAGTCGCTGTTGATCGTACCCACGCTCCGC
>NZ_JBEGED010000016.1:60267-71031 GCF_040202885.1 Xanthomonas sp. WHRI 1810A | reverse complement strand
CGCGTGGGCACGGCACTTCGGACGCTCCGCGTCCCGGCGACGCGGAGCGTCAGGCGCGGCATTCCCACGCGGAGCGTGAGGAACGATCAGGTGCCAATCCCGATAGTCGATGTTGATCGTACCCACGCTCCGCGTGGGCACGGCACTCCGGACGCTCCGCGTCCCGGCGACGCGGAGCGTCAGGCGCGGCATTCCCACGCGGAGGTGAGGAACGATCAATCCGGACGATCTGGCAGTCTGGATCAAATCAGTCGCGCAGCCACCAGCAGGTCGGCCACAGCCTGGAAGGTGTGGTCGGGGACGGGGTCGCCGGGGACGGCGCGGCGGGCGATGTAGGCGGCCAGTTTGCTGTCCATGCCGTGGGCGATGCCCAGTGCCGCCGCCTGGGCCAGCAGGGCCGGCGCGTCCTCGGGTTCGGCGCGGCAGACCACCACCGGCACCGGGGTTTCGCCGCGCACGTAACGCACACCCACCACCCAGCCGTCGGCGGTGCCGATCATCAGTGACGCCCGGCCCAGTCCCAGCTTGGTGGCCAGTGCCTGCATCTCCCGTCGTTGCCGCTGGCGTTCGCTCTTGATCAGCGGGTCGCCGTCGACGTCCTTGCGTTCGCGCTTCTGCTCGCTGCGGGTCATTTTCATGTCGCGGCCGAACAGCCAGCGCTGCATCAGCACATCCACCCCGCCCACCAGCAGAAACGCCGCCAACACCGTCAACATCAACGGTTTGAGCACCAGGTAAAACGTCGACTCGATGCACCCCGCCCCACACCGCGACGACTCCATCAGCGCCTGCAACGCATGGCGCCCCACCACGTAGAACGCCGCCGCCAGCAAGAGCAACTTCACCAGCCCCTTGAGGAACTCGACGAAACTGCGCATCGAGAAAATGCGCTTGAAGCCTTCGGCCGGGTTGATGCGCTTGAAGTCGGGCTTGATCGGCTCCACCGAAAACACCACCCCGCGCATGGTCACGATGTTGGTCAGAATCACCACCCCCACCGTGACCGCCACCACCGGCAGGGTCAGCGTCAGTACCAACTGCTCAGCGGTGTCGATCACCCGGGGCCAGACCGTGTGGAACGGCTCGATGTAGATCAGCGCGACCATGTCCAGCAGCGCTTCCACCTGGGCCTGGGCCCGAGGCAACAGGATCGAGATGCACAGCGTGCAGCAGAGGATGACCATCCCCGACACCAGGTCCTGACTCTTGGCCACCTGGCCTTTCTGCCGGGCATCACGCAGCTTTTTGTCCGTGGCCGGCTGGGATTTCTCTTCGCTGCTATCGCCCATCAGCGGCCCGCCACGAACAGCCGCTCACAGGGAACCGGCCAGGGTTTTGAGAAATTCCACGGTGCCGCGAAACTCGGCCAGTTGGTCGAGCATGACCGGGATCAGAAAGCCGATGTAGATCACCATCAGCACCGTGAAAAACAGGTTTTTCACCGGCAGCGACATGTCGAAGATGTGCAGGCTGGGGGCCATGCGCGACAGGTACGCCAGCATCAGGTCGGTCACCAGCAGGCAGATGATCAGCGGCGAGACCATGATCACCCCGACCCGTGTCACCTGATCGAGGATCGACAGCACCGCCATCAGCGCGGAGCTGGCAAACAGCGGCGTGAACGCGGTCACCGGCCACAATTGATAGCTGTGGTAGTAGCCGTCGACCATCATGATGAAGCCGCCGGACATGAAGAACAGCGCGATCAGCATCACCGTTAGCAGGGTCGCCATGACGCTGGACTCGCCGGAGGACAACGGGTCCACCAGTTGCGCCATGGTCGAGCCGCGCTGCAAATCCACCAGCTCCCCCGCCACTTCGGCGGCCCAGAACGGAATGCCGAACAGCAGGCCGATGAGCACGCCGATCAGCATTTCCTTGATCATCAGGCCGGCGAGGAAAAAGCTGCCGTGCTCGGGCAGCGCGGTGAACGCCGCGAACACCGGCACGAACATCGGGATGGCGATGGCCACCGCCACGCAGCCGCGGATCATGCCGGTCAGGCCCAGGCGATTGAACGCCGGGGTGATGATCACCACGCCCATGGCGCGACTGGCGGCCAGCGCAGCCGAACTGATGACCGGGTACGCAACTTCGAGAAACGCATTGGCGACATTGGCATCCATACCGGGTCAGCGCGTCCACAACGGGAAATTGTCCAGCACTTCGCTGCCCAGCTCCGCCACCTGACTGGCCAGCAACGGCCCGACAAACACGATCACCAGCAGCACCGCGACCAACTTGACCACCTGCGGCAGGGTCTGGTCCTGAATCTGGGTCAGGGCCTGCAACAGACCGACGCTCAGGCCCACGACAATGGCCACCCCCAGCGCCGGGGCCGAGAGCAACAGCACGGTCATCAGCGCCTTGTTCATCAACGAAAGAAAAACGTCCTGCCCCATGAGATCACCCGTAGCTAAGAATCAGGCCGTGCATCAAGCGCGACCAGCCGCTGAGCGCGACGAAGAGGAATATCTTCAGCGGTATCGAAATGAGCGTCGGCGAGACCATGGACATGCCCATGGCCATCAGCACGTTGGCCACCAGCAGATCCACCACCAGAAACGGGATGTACAGCAGAAAACCGATCTCGAAGGCGCGGGTCAGCTCGGAGCTGACGAAGGCCGGCACCAGCACCACCAGGTCGTCGTCCCGCAGGTCGGCCCGGGCCTCCGGGGACCAGATAGTCTCGGTGGCCTGCACGAAGAAACCGCGCTCGCTTTCGTTGGCAAAGCGCGCCAGATGCGCCTGCAACGGCGGTCTGAGCGCGTCGCCGAATTCGCGCAGTTGCTCGACGTTTTCGATGTTCAGGTCGCGCCCCTGCACTTGCCGGTACATGTCGCCCATCAACGGCGTGGTCACGTACACCGAGAGAATCAGCGCGATGCCGTACAGCACCAGATTGGGTGGCGTCTGTTGCACCCCCAGGGCGTTGCGAATGAGGAACAGCACCACGGAAATCTTCATGAAGCCGGTCAGGGTCACCACCGCCAGCGGGATGAGCCCGATGGTGGCGACCACCAGAATGATTTCAATCAGGTTGGGCTGATAGCCATTCATGCGCTGGCGAAGCTCAACAGACGCACACCCAGGCCGTCGCCGATCTTCACCAGTTGACCCTGGCCGACGCGCCGGCCGTTGACCATCAGGTCCACGCTGTCGTGCAGCTGCGGTGCCAGTTGCACCAGGCTCCCGGCCCCCAGTTCGCGCAATTGGGCCAGGGACAGTTCGACGCTGCCGACCTGACAGACCAGGGTAAGCGGCAACGCGTCCAGCGTGGAATCGAGGGTGTTCGCGTCGGCAGTTTCAGTCATCGGTGCGTCCTTCATGAGGGGTACGGGCGTCGGGGGTTCAAGCAGTCGGGCGGTGTCGCCCTTGAGTTCGGCACGGGCCTGCAGGCGGCCCGCCAGCACCAGCCGCACCTGCGCGGGCGGCCCGTCATCGAGCATCAGCACATCGCCCGGTCGCAGGCTGTGCAATTCGGCCACGCTCAACGGCGCTTCACCGTTCTCCACCTTCAGCGGCAGGCGCAACCCGAACAACGGATGGCGAGCCGGCGCGGCGTGACGGTCCAGCAGGTCAGCGATCAGCTGCGCGGATTCGGCGCTCATCTGCAGCGTGACCGGCCAGGTCGAAGCCTGGGCGATCTGCACGTCCAGGGTCAGGCTCAGCGTCGAGGGCGGGATTGATTCAGCGGCAGCGGCCGCATCCACCACCCGGATGTCCTGCCCGGTGAGCTGTTCCAGCGGCTCGATCAGGCCGAGCAACGCGAGTTCCAGCAGCAGCGAACCGCTCAGTCCGTTCAGGTTTTGTGAAACCAGCCCTAATCCCTCAAGCGCTTCATGGGGCAGCTGCATGACCAGCGAAACAGAGCCCAGCGTCAAGCGCAGGTCGAACACCGGGCCAACCGGCGCGGCAACGCTGCTCCATCGCACGGTAACGGCCTGACCCGCGACCTGTCCCTGCCAGGGGTAGCGATGGCGATGCAGTCGGTTGTGCAGCGCCATCCATCGCGGATCGTGAACGCTCAGCCACTCCATGCCCGCGTCAGCGCCCATCGCTGCTTCGCGACAGGTCATGCAGCGCCGCCCGGCAGGGCCGTCGGGATCTCATCGGCGTCTTCCCGGTGCTCGCCGGCACGCCGCTCATTACGCAGGCGACCTTCCAGCAACGACTCGCACGCCTCGGCCTGGCGCTGCCGGGCCAGGCGCGCGGCACGAAACCGGTCACGCGCTTGCTCCTGCTCCTGAAGGGCCTGGGCGCTCTGCGCCACCGAGCCTTGCAGCGCCTGCTGACTGTCGGCCAGCGCGTCGAGCTGCTCCTGGGCCGCGTGCCAGGCGTTGAGGGTCATCCCTTCGCTGGCCGCGCCGTAGAGGTTTTCCGCCCGGCGCGCCACCGCTTCACGGTGCAGTCGCAATTTTTCCTTGGCGTCGTCGAGGGCTTCGTGGGTGTCGCGGCAGCGTTGTTGCTGGGCCGCCAACTGGCTGGACGCGCGCTGCTCGCGCAGTTGCCGCAAGGCGTGCAGGCTGCGTAAATCGTCGGTCTTCATTGAGCCTCCGGGGTCGTCATGCCAGGACCTTGCGCATGTGGTTGAGGGTTTGCGCTGCGCTGCTCGGTTCGGTGGCAGCCTGGCGCATGAAGGCTTCGATGGCGTCGTGCCGGGCGATGGCCTCATCGGCCAGCGGGTCGCTGCCGGCGGCGTATTCGCCGACGCGGATCAGCATCTCGATTTCGTTGCGCCGGGCCATCAGCTCGCGAATGCGCAGGGCCAGGTGGCGTTGTTCATCGGTGGAGACTTGATCCATCAAGCGGCTGCGGCTGCGCAGTACGTCGACGGCGGGAAAATAGTTACGCTGCGCCAGTTCGGCGCTGAGGACGATGTGCCCGTCGAGAATCGAGCGCGCTTCCTCGGCCACCGGGTCCATGGACGCATCGCCTTCGGTGAGCACGGTGTACAGCGCGGTGATGCTGCCGACGGCACCGGGCCCGGCGCGTTCCAGCAGGCGCGGCAAGGCCGAGAAAAACGACGGCGGATAACCGCGTCGGGTCGGCGGCTCGCCCACGGCCAGGCCGATTTCCCGCTGCGCGCGGGCAAAGCGCGTCAGGCTGTCCATCAGCAGCAACACGTTGCGGCCCTGGTCGCGGTGGTATTCGGCCAGCGCCGTGGCGACGAAGGCCGCCCGCACCCGTTCCGCCGCAGGCCGGTCAGAGGTCGCGACCACCGCCACCGTGCGCGCCCGGGCCTGGGCGTCCAGCTGCACATCCAGCAGTTCGCGCACTTCCCGACCGCGCTCGCCGATCAAACCGATGACGATCACGTCGGCGTCAGTGTGGCGCACGATGCTGGCCAGCAACGACGACTTGCCCACCCCCGGCTCGCCGAAAATGCCCATGCGCTGCCCTTGCGCCAGGGTCAGCAAGCCGTCGATGGAGCGCACCCCGAGGGACATCGGTTTGACGATCAACTGCCGGGAAAACGGTGCCGGGGGTTCGGCGTGCAGTGGATAGCGACACAGTACGCCCAGCGGCGGCAGGCCGTCGCCGTCGAGAAAATCGCCCATGGGGCTGATCACCCGCCCCAGTTGCGCATCGCCGACGCTGACCCCGAGGGTTTCGCCGGTGGCGATAATTTCCGTGCGGGTGGACAGGCCTTCCATGGAGCCAATGGGCGACAGAATCGCCTCGTCCTGTTCAAAGCCGATGACTTCCGCCGCCAGGCTGCGACCGCTGCTGGGGTCGCGCAACTGGCACAGCTCGCCGATGCGCACCCCGGCGACGCTGGCCCGCAGCAGCACGCCGCGAATGCTGCGCACGGTGCCTTTCATGGGCCGCAGCCGGGCTTCGCTCAAACGCTCGGCCAGGCGCGGGATCATCGCCTGCAGATCGACGCTCACGGCTGCGCCTCATCGGCAAACGGCAACAGGCTTCGGCGCAGGTTGGTCAGTTGCGCCTCCAGGCCCAGCTCAACGGAACCCACCGGGCTGCTCAGGCGCGCCTGACCCGGTTGCAGCTGGTCATCGGACTCGACGGTGATCCCCGGCAGGTGATCGCGCTCGGTGTGCAGTCGGCGGCGCACGGCTTCAACCTCCAGGCGCGGGACGAACAGGGTCAGGGCCTGGTCCTGGCGAAACGTGTCCAGCGCCTGGCGGGTGCAGCGCACCAGGCGTTCGGCGGCGTCCAGGTCGCCGAGCACTTCACGCACGATGCCCAGCGCCAGGTCCGCCAGGGACGCTTCCAGCCCGGCCAGCCAGGTGTCGACTTTCAGCGACGTCTCCACCAACAGCGCGCTGACCTGTTCCGCGCCCTGCTCGCGAGCGCTTTCAAAACCTTCTTCCCGGGCCACTTCCAGCCAATGGGCGCTGTCGTCGCGGATTGCCTGGGCGTGCGCTTCGGCCGCGCGGACGAACGCATAGCCGTCGATCCATAAATCTGCCTGTTCGGCGCGCAGGATGCGTAACGCGGGGCGGGTCGGTAATTCGCTCATCCGGCGAGCTCCTCGGCCAGCGGCGCAAAGGTGGCAGCGGCGCGGCGCACGATGTTCAGGTCGAACCCGGCGTTCGGGGACTCGAACAGCCGCTGATCCAGGCGCAGGCGCAACCAGTCACACAGCGCGTCTGGCTGACGGTGCAACCAGGCCGCCACAGCGCTGGCGCCGTCCCGATCGATGGCCTCCAGCAGGTCAGCGGGCTGGCGCAGCAGGTCGGCAGCACCGGCCAGCGAACGGTTCGCCAACGCCTGTGCGAACACGTCGCTGCCCAGGCCGCTGCGCAGTTGATTGACCGCTTCGCTGCGGATTTCACGGCTCAGGGTTGCGGCGTGCCAGATCGCGCCGCACAGGCGTGGCAGCCGTTTGAAATCCTCGGAAGAGAGCAACAGCACCGGCAGGTCTTCATCCGTCGGCATCGGCAGTTGTGCCAGCGGTTGCAGCTGAAAGCGGTTGATCAACAGTTGCGACAGGCGGGGCTGGAAACGCGGCGCGTCGTACAGCGCCGTGTGCTGTTGATCGGTCAGCGGTTGCGGCCAGCATTCATTGAGCCGGTTTGGGTTTACAAAACTCAGGGGCTGCTCGGTCAACGACTGCCACGCCTGTTGCCGGCGGGTTGAAGCAGCGGTCATACGGCATCCTCCAGCACGTAAACCGAGTGGGCGCGGCGCCGTTGCCACTGCTGCCAGCCGAGCAGACCGGCCAGGCCCAGGGTGCAGATCAGCAACACGCCGAACATCCAGCGCGCCTGGGGCACGTTGTCTTCGAGCATCCACAGGCCCATGAAACTGGCCAGACGCGGCTGGGCGGCGGCGCGATGGCTGGCGACGACGGCCTTGATCGCGGTGACCGAAACGCCCTCGTAGCTGAGCCCGGAAATACCGTTGGCGACCAGGGTCTTGATCTGCGGGATCAGTTGATTGATGTCGGTGTCCGGGTCGTAACGCACCAGCACCGAGGCCGATGACGGGGAAATCACTCGCTTGAGCAGGTCGTTGTCCGGCAGCACCACGTGGACCCGGGCGGCAATGATGCCGTCGATTTCCGAGACGCTGTGGGACAGCTCTTCGCTCAGGGCGTAGACCATCTGCGCCCGTTCCTGCACCGGCGACGACACCAGGCCGTTGCTCTTGAACACCTGGCCCATGTTGGAAAACGACTGGCCGGGCAAACCGGCGTCATCGAGCAACGACATGGCCTGGGCGAAGCGTTTTTCATCCACCACCACGGTCAGCTGACCGTTGTCCTGGACCTTGCGCGACGCCGGGACGCCGTCACGCAACAACACCGCGACCATGGCATTGGCCTCGCGCTCGCCCAGGTTGGTGTACAGGTCGATATCGCAGGCCTGCAACACCCCGGCGAGGGCCACGACGATCATCAAACGCACGGCACGGCAACGGTTGAACATGGGTTATTGACCTTTCAAGAGCGTGTTGGCGGAGCCGGATATCTGCGTGGCGCCGCGCACCACCATCTGCGTTTCGATGGAGTAATCGAACATTTTGCCCAGCGAGTGGACGATCTGATCCACCTGCTGCTCGCCAACTTTTTTCGGCGGTTGCCCGTTGCTGGCGAGGGTTTGCGCCGAGCCCGGTTTTTCCGCACCAGCCGTTGCCGGTACGTTGCCCGGCCCCGACGCAGCGCCCGGCGGCGAGCCGTTGCTCAGCACATCGGCGCGCTCGGAAAACGTGCGCGAGCGGTCGATGAAACCGTTGAGGCGCTCCATCAATCCCTCACCGATCTGATGCGGGCTGGCGCCCTGGGGCATGCCCTGGGCGTTGCTGGCCATGTGTTCGAACAGGTTTTGAGAGCCCTGTAATCCTCCGGGCCCTCCCGACGGCGGCAAGGCTGCCGCCGCCGGTGCTGCGAGACTGGCTGTCATGGCGTCGGCCTATTCTTCGTCGTCTTCGGACGACTGGGCTTCGTTCAGCATTTCCTGGGCCTTGGGCATGATGATGAACTGCCCGCCGATGGTGACCGCCTGGGTGATCAGGGCTTCGGTGAGCTCGTCGTCGCTCATCTCGGTCTTGGATTTGTCCACCGCCGCATTGAACTGCGCTTCGGGCGTGGCGGTGACATTGGTGGTGCTGTCGATCGGGCTGACTGACATGGTGTTGCTCCTTGCCGGTGGGTGATGAAGGTGCTGTTGTTTGCCTTGGGTTCAGTGGCTCGCTTCGGTGGTGACCACGCCGCCACGAAACACCCGCACGCCGCGTTCACGGGCCACGGGTGCCGCGACGGGGCGTTGTTGCTGGTCGACGTGCTGCTGAACCATGTTCAGGTAGGCCGGCGGACCGGAGACGAACAACTCGTCGCCATCGGGACCGGGGCGCGTTGAAATCTGTTTGCCGTAGACGTCCAGGCTGGCGAGGTAATCGTCCAGCTGCTCCAGGTTCTGGCCCTGAGCCTTGAACAGCCGCGTGCCGGTTTCGGCGTCGGCGGTCAGGTAAAGAATGTTGCCGTCGAAGTACCAGCTCAGGCCGTTGGCATCGCACAGCCGGGTGAGGAAATCCCCTGCCGATTCGCCGCGTACCCGGCTGCGGGACTTGCCGCGCACCTTGTCGGACATGACCACGATCAGGCCCAGGTTGTGGCCGAATTCTTCCATCGCCGCGCGCACGTCCTGCTCCACCAGCACGTAGGCGTAGGGCTCGGCGTACCAGGTCGGGTTGTTGTTGGAGGGGGCGTCGTCTGCGTGCACGCCGGTCGACGTCAGGGTCAGAATCAGCAGCCAGAACACCGGAAGCTTAGGCATGATGGCGGCCTCCTTGCGTCGGCGCCGATGGGGTGACGGAATTGGAAATCCGGCGCACATAACGGTCGCTATTGGGATTCAAGTGGATACACTGATTGTCCCGTCGGGCGGGCCGTTTCAACTGATCAGGCGTTGTGCGTGATTGAGTGAATGCCTCGCCGTCCTCGACCCAAGAGCCTTGTCCATGCCCAGTCGCTTTGCCTCCACATTGACCTTGCTTGCCAGCGTCACCCTTGCCTCCTGCGCTACTCAACCCACCGACAGCAGCTACGAGCGCTTCATGCGCCTGGCCGCCGATCTGGAAACACGTGGCGATACCGGCACCGCGGCCGGCCTGTATGAAAAGGCCACGCAACAGCCTCAGGCGCAGATTCAGGCCTGGCTCAAACTGGGCGAAACGCGACTGGCCAGCGGCGACGCACGGGGTGCCGAGCGCGCCTATCAACAAGCGCTGGAGATTCAACCCGACAGCGCCACCGCCTTGCTCGGGCTGGGCACCGCGCAACTGCGTGAAGGCAAACTGGACCGCGCGGTGACCGTGCTGACCCAGGCCAGCGCGCAACCCGGTCAGCCTGAAGCCTTCAACCGGCTGGGCATTGCGCAGATGCTGCGCGGTCAGGCTGAAGCGGCGCAGGCAGCGTTCAGCAAAAGCCTGGCGTTGGCACCCAACGATCTGGACACCCGCTGCAACCTGGCGCTGGCCTACGCCCTGGGCGACAAGCCGCAACTGGCGCTGGACAGCATTCACGCGGTCAACCAATCCGCCCGCGCCCTGCCCCGGCACCAGCGCAACGAACTGCTGATCACCGTGTTGGCCGGCCATGAACAAGACATCAACCACCTGACCCTCGACGACATCCCCGCCGCCGAACGCCAGACCCTGCTCACCGAAGCCCGCCGCATCAAAGCCCTCAAAGACCCCCAGGCCCAGGCCCGTGAGTTGGGGCTGATCGATACCCATTGACGGTGTGATCGCAGTGAGCCCCCTGTGGGAGGGAGCTTGCTCGCGATTCGGTGCCTGACTCCCAGAAGATGCGGCGGATGGACGGGCCTCATCGCGAGCAAGCTCCCTCCCACAGTGATCACTCACCGCTCCAATCGCTGGCAAGCCAAGCTCCCACGGCCTGCGGCCAGAATCAAAAACGCATTCGGCAGAACCGGGTGTTGTGGCGCGCAGGCCCCTGATTCTGGCCGCAGGCCGTGGGAGCTGGCCGGGCGGCGTTGCGCACAAGCTTTTGATTCTGGCCGGAGGCCGTGGGAGCTGGCTTGCCTGCGATCTGGCGCGTAGCGGCAGTAAAACCGGTAGACGCGGTACTCCTGTCACAACCAAGCCGTCTGGTTTCCGGGCCGCTTCGCGCCCCATCGCTGGCAAGCCAAGCTCCCACGGCCTCCGGCCAGAATCAAAAGCGCATTCGGCAGAACCGGGTGTTGTGGCGGACAGGCCCTTGATTCTGGCCGGAGGCCGTGGGAGCTGGCCGGGCGGCGTTCCGTTTGCCTGCGATCTGGCGCGCAGCGGCAGTAA
>NZ_JBEGED010000016.1:17953-60170 GCF_040202885.1 Xanthomonas sp. WHRI 1810A | reverse complement strand
GGACCGCTTCGCGCCCCATCGCGGACAAGTCCGCTCCCACGCCTTCGGCAGAAGCAGAACGCGTTGCGCGTTTGATTTTGATTCTGGCCGGAGGCCGTGGGAGCTGGCCGGGCGGCGTTCCGTTTGCCTGCGATCTGGCGCGCAGCGGCAGTAAAACCTGTAACCCCAGTACACCTGTCACAACCAAGGCGTCTGGTTTCGGGACCGCTTCGCGCCCCATCGCTGGCAAGCCGAGCTCCCACGGCCTGCGGCCAGAATCAAAAGCGCATTCGGCAGAACCGGGTGTTTTGGCGGGCAGGCCCTTGATTCTGGCCGGAGGCCGTGGGAGCTGGCTTGCCTGCGATCTGGCGCGCAGCGGCAGTAAAACCTGTGAACGCGGTACACCTGGCGCAACCGCGTCGCATGGTTTCAGGACCGCTTCGCGCCCCATCGCGGACAAGTCCGCTCCCACGCCTTCGGCAGAAGCAGAACGCGTTGCGCGTTTGATTTTGATTCTGGCCGGAGGCCGTGGGAGCTGGCCGGGCGGCGTTCCGTTTGCCTGCGATCTGGCGCGTAGCGGCAGTAAAACCTGTAACCCCAGTACACCTGTCACAACCAAGGCGTCTGGTTTCGGGACCGCTTCGCGCCGCATCGCTGGCAAGCCGAGCTCCCACGGCCTGCGGCCAGAATCAAAAGCGCCTTCGGCAGAAGCGGTGGCTCTTGGGCTTTTGATGCCGGAAGCGGTGAACAGCATCATTGCCCCTCCTGCTTGTCGGCTTTGGCCTGTTGTTCGGATTGGCGGCGGCGCAGTTCTTCGCGGTCGTAGCCGTCGATGTAGACCTGGGCGGCTCGGCCTACGGGGGCGGCCATGGTCGGGCCGGTGGCGCGGCCCTGCATCAGGTCCGAGCGCTGCTCGACCATCTGCAACAGCGTGAGGTTGTTGGCGCAGCCGGGGGGCAGCAGCGGCACGTAATCTGCTTCGTCGGTACCGAATTGATCCTCCGGCGACGGCTTCAGGCATTCCACCGGGACCAGCTCGACCCGGCCATCGGCGCGGGTCAGGCCCTGGTAGTCCGGGGAATAGGACGCAGGCTCGAGGTGGGTCTTACAGCCGGTCAGCAGGACCAGCAACACGCCGCTCAGCAGCCGCGGCTCAGGCAGCAAACGGTTCAGGCGCAGCGATGACAATGCACGATTCATGGTGGCTCCCCCGTCAGTTCATGTAGAAGCCGAACAGGCCGCCGTTGCGCGGCCCCGCCGACGCCGTCGTGGCGCCCGCAGGCCGGGCGTCCAGCGGCGTGGCCAGGGTTCGCGCGCGCACGGGTTGCACCAGGTACGGCGTGATCAGAATCACCAGTTCGGTTTCGTTGCGCTGAAAGCGTTTGGAGCGGAACAGATTGCCGAGGATCGGCATGTCACCCAGCATCGGGACTTTCTCCACGTCCTGGCTGCTCTCGCGCTGGAACAGGCCGGCGATGGCGAAGGTCTGCCCGCTGCCGACTTCCACCCGCGTGTCGGCGCGTCGCACCCGGAACGACGGCACTTGGTAACCACCCACGCTGACGGTGCTGGAACCCATCAGGCTGCTGACTTCCGGACGCACTTGCAGGGCAATCCGGTCGTTGGGCAACACCGTGGGGCTGAACAGCAGCGAGACGCCGTACTGCTTGTATTCGATGCCCACCAGGTCGCTGTTGACCGGCACCGGCACGGCCACTTCGCCACCGGCCAGGAAGCTCGCGGTCTGGCCGGTCATGGCGGTGATGTTCGGCTCGGCGAGAATTTCAAGAATGCCGTTGCTTTGCAGCGCTTCGAGCATCGCGTCGATGTTGACGTTGCCCGACGCCAGGCCGGCGCTGACCACGTTGGACGCACCGCTGGCCGCCTCCGCCGCCAGGGACCCGCCGGTCAGCAGGCCGAATGAAAAGGTGCCGTTGTTGAACAGCGCGTTCCAGTTGACGCCGTAGCGCAGCAGCTCGGAGCGGGACACCTCCGCAAAGCGCACGCGAATGTTGACCTGGGCCGAGCCCTCGTAGGCCGCGCCATTGATGGCGGTCTTGAAGTCCTGGCCTTCGGTGCTGAGCAACGCGTTGAGGTCGGTGGCTTCACCCACGCTTTTGACCGTTCCCTTGGCCAGCACCCGATTGCCGGCGCCGCTGATCTGCGCGGTGCTGTCCGGGTTGAGGGCCTTCAACGGGCGGCTGATGGCGTGCGTGCCGCTGCTCACTGACAGGTTCAGCGCCGCAATCTGCTCGCCTTCGGCACCCAGGGCGATCAGGCTGGTTTGCCCCGGCGCCTTGCCAAAAATGTAAATCACGCCGGGCGACACCACCTGCAGATCGGCGATGCCGGGCTCGGCGACCAGCACCGAATCCACCGGCGCCTTGAAGTTCAGAATGCGCCCTTCACCCGACGCCAGATCGACGGTGGCGGTACTGCCTTTGGCGATGTTCTGGGCACACGCCAGCGCGGGCAACATCAAGGCTGCCATTGCAGCGACACAAAGCCCGACAACAGACTGCGGACGGAACAGCGGAAAACACGTCATGAGGCGCTCGCCATGGAAGTGAGGGGGACGCCGCTGGCGGTGCGGCGGTTGGTGATTTCGTTGAGGCTGACGGTGCCGACCGCCTGCAGGTTGTACTCGCCGGCCAGCTCGCGGAACGACAGCACCGCCAGCTCCAGCTCGCCGCGCATCACCAGGCGACGCAAGCCACGCCGCAGTTCCGGGTGCACCAGCAACACGGTGTGGTCTTCGTCCCGCAGGCGTTCACAGGCGTGGCGCAATTGCGTCAGCAACGCGCGACTGGTGTGCTCCGGCAACGCATCGCGGCTGTTTTCCTGCCGCCGCATGCCGGCGCGCAGTTGTTCTTCCAGCCCAGGCGTCAGCACGAAGGCGCTGATGACCCGGTTGCGGTCGGCGAACTGATGGCTGATCTGGCGGGCCAGGGACGCGCGCAGCTGCTCGGCCAGACGCGGCGCATCGGTCTCCCGCGCGCCCCACTCGACCATCGCTTCGAGCAACGCCCGTTGATTGCGGATCGACACGCCCTCGGCGATCAGCAGGCGCAGCGCCTCGGCAATCCGTTGCAGGGGCACGATGCGCAGCACTTCCTTGACCAGCTCGCCGTAGGTGCCTTCCATGCGTTCCAGAATCGTCCGGGTTTCCTGGATGCCGAGAAAATCCGCAGCGTAGCGGCGCAAGGTGCGGTCGACCACGGCGCGCAGCACTTCGTCGGGCAGCAGGAAACCGATGCCGGCATCTTGCAGGCTGTCCTGGTGATGGCGCTCGATCCACTGCGCCGGCCGACGGCTCAGCGGTGAGTCGGCTTCCAGCGCGGGGATGTCCAGCAACTGCGCGTGCACCGGGTCGTCCTTGAGCAGCAGACAGTCGGCGGGCAATTCACCTTCGCTGACCGGCACGCCTTCCAGTTCGATGACAAAGCGGTTGGCCGGCATGGCGGCATCGACATAGATATCCGGCACCGGCACCTCGATGCCCAGGTCGCCGCGGATTTCGTGGCACAGCGCTTCGATGCGCTGGCGCAGCGGGTGCTCCGGCGCCGCCTGACCCAAGGCCGAACCCAGGCTGAGCAACAGGCGGCTGTCCAAGGGTTTGGCGAGGGCGGGATGGGACTCGGCCGGGGGCGCGTCCTCCTCGACCGTTTCAGTGATCACTTCAGCGGGCAGCGCCTCGACCACCTGACTGCGGCGATACATGACCAGCGCCGACACGCCGAACACCGCCGACAACCCGATGAACACCAGCGCCGGAAAGCCCGGCAGCAACGCCACGCCCAGCAGGATCAGCGCGGTCAGGCCCAGGGCCATGTGGCTGGCGCCCAGTTGCTGCAGAATTTCGGTGCCCAGGTTGGCCTCGGTGTTGTCACTGTTGACCCGGGTGACCACCGTGCCCGCGGCCACCGAAATCAACAGCGCCGGGATCTGCGCGATCAGGCCGTCGCCCACGGTCAGCAGCGAGTAGGTGTGCACCGCATCGCCGAACGACATGCCGCGTTCCAGCATGCCGATCAGCATCCCGCCCAACAGGTTGACCGAGAGGATGACCAGCCCGGCAATGGCGTCGCCTTTGACGAACTTCATCGCCCCGTCCATGGCCCCGAACATCTGGCTTTCGCGTTCAAGGCGCGAGCGGCGTCGGCGGGCTTCGGGCTGATCGATGTCGCCGTTGCGCAGGTCGTTGTCGATGCTCATCTGTTTGCCGGGCATGGCGTCCAGGGTGAAACGCGCCGCCACTTCGGCCACCCGCTCGGCGCCCTTGGTGATCACCACGAACTGCGCCACGGTGATGATCAAAAACACCACCAGCCCCACCACTACCTGGCCGGCGATGACGAAATCACCGAAGGCCTTGACGATGTGCCCGGCGTTGCCGTCCAGCAGAATCAAGCGCGTGGTGGTGATCGACAGGGACAGGCGAAACAGCGTGCTGAGCAGAATCAGCGGCGGCAGCGCGGAGAATTCCACCGAGTGCGAGATGTAGAACGCGACGATCAGGATCAGGATGCTCAGGGAGATGTTCAGCCCGATCAAGGCGTCCACCAGCCAGGTGGGCAGCGGGATGATCATCATCACGATGGCCATCAGCATGAACGCGACAATGATCACGTCACTGCGTTTGGCAGCCACCCGCGCCAGGGCGTTGAGGCGGTTCATGATCAGCGTCATAACGCGGCTCTCCGGGCGGTCAGGTAATGTTTGAAGCACTGGCGTGCTTCGTCCTTGCGAGCCGCGCCCCACAGCGCGCGACTGCGCAGCAGCCACAGGCCCGGCGACTGGCCTTCGGCGTCCACCAGGCGGTCGATGGCACTCAGGGCTCGGTCCGGCTGGCCGCTGTCGGTGAAGGCCATCGCCAGGTTGCGCAGCAGCACCGGATCCCGAGGTGACAGGTGCATCGCAATCAGCAGCATCACCAGCCCGCGCTGGGACTGGCCGCCACGGCGATACAATTCGCCCATGCCTTTGAGCAGCTCGACTGAGTCCCTGTCTTCACGGGTGCAGGCTTCGCGGCTGTGGACTTCACGGGGCATCAGGCCTGCACCTCGGCGCGTTGTTGCTCCAGGGTGCGGCGCATGTCGATTTCCTCGTTGATCAGTTCATGGGCCAGGGCCTTGATCTCAGGCTCTGCGTCCAGGTCCGGCAGCACGTTGTTCAGCACGTATTCGAGGATTTCCAGCGAGCGGGTGCTGCCGAACAGCTCCGGACTGATGCCGTTGGCGGTGGACGCGTGCTCGACATCACCGCGCCACGAACGCCGGGCCAGCACTTCGCGCTTGCTCAGGACCGCTTCGAAACGCGCACCCTGACGCAGGGTGGCGGGCTGGACGGCGTCGACCGCCGGGGTTTTTTCAGCGGTGGCCGGTAATACCGGGCGCGGGTCGATTCTCATAGGGTGAAGGTGAACCTGTCTTCACCCCGGGCGAGGATCACCTGGTCGTTCTCGATGCGTTCCAGCGTCCAGTCATCGGCCAGCGCCGCGCCGGGGTACAGGCGCTTGCCGCTATCGTTGACGACGTAAGGGTTGGGGCCGAACCAGACCGCCTGAAAGCGCACACGGGGTTTGGCGACTTCGGCGCGGGCCACGACGTTGGGGTGCATCACCACCTGCTGGCCGAAACGGCCGTCGTAGGCCTGCTGCACGCCGACCCAGCGGCTTTTGTTCGCCGGGTCGTAGCTGCCCTGCACACCGAGCTGGCCGTCGTGTTCGTTGACGGTGATCTGGTTGAGATTCGCAGCCGCCAGCTGCTGTTCAAGCCATACCCGGGCCTGGGCGGCGCTGGTGGTGTCGGCCTGTCGGGGCGTCGGTGATTCGGTCAGCGCCTCGGCAGCCGGTGTTGTCGGGGGGAAGTCCGGCTGGCCACGAAAGGCGAAGGCGCCCACGCACAAGAACATCAGCAGCAATGCGACGATCCACTGCGGCTTGTGGCGCCAGACCTGCACGGTACGCTCGGCGCGGGCCTGGGGATCGGCGGTGACGGTCAGGGTCAGGCGCGCCTCGCCCATCCGGATGTCCAGCGGGAAACGGGCACGGTGGCCGCTGCCGACAGGGACCTTGATCTCCCGGGCATGGCGGCCGATGACGATCACCTGGCCGCCGAGGGCTTCGACCGCCACCTGTCCGCCGGCAAAACGCAGGGTCAGGTGGCGTTCGGCAATGCCGGCGTCGCTGAGCAACAAGTCAGCGTGAGCGGCACTGCCGATGATGTAGGTGGCTTTGTCCAGGGCAAGGCTGACGCCCTGATGCAGGCCATGTGTGATGGTGAGCTGTGGAATGACCTGGGCGGGCGCCGAGGCACCGGAAACCGGGGTCAGGGATATCAGGGCTGTCATATCGATTCACCCGTGTGATGTGCGCAGGCAAGGGCGAGGTAGACGCCGAATACTGTTGTTTTGGGTGCAGCGTGAAGGTGCAGCGAGGTGACAGGTATGCGGGCAGCCTTGCAGCTGCCCGCATGGCAACGTCAGTTCTGCGGACGTTGTTTGGTTGCGTCGAGCTCAGCCTTCTTGGCTGTGGTCAGCTCGGTAATCTTTGCCGACTTCTCGATCGCCATGTTGAACGTGGCTTCCATTTTTGCGATCGCTGCATCTGCGCCGCCGCCGGAGCTTGCTGGAGGGACTTCACTCATTTTGGATCTCCTTGCTTAGAGGGGGATGTCGTCAGCCGCAAAGCGGCGCATTCATGTTTCGTGCATTACAGTAACGCTGGTTTATTACAAACTAACTTCAGCGCTGCGCCACACCAATTAATAGTACGCAGATGATTTTCCTGGCGGCTGTGAAAACTTGTGAAACGTGGGATGACAACTAGCCGATAGCGTCATTTACAGTCGCGATATCATTTAGCCTGCACCCGAAAACATTGGACGAACCAGAGAAAATGCGCTGTACATCAACTAGGGATGGCTCTCAATCTTCGCCGTATTATGCGCGCCATAATTTTAACGCCAGAAAACCGCCCTCGCCCGATGAGTCGGGAAACCGCTAGAAGCCCCGTGATTGAAGGCTGGACGCTGTGAAATGTTGTGAAAGCGGTGATTTCACCCGCCCACTGGGCCGGACACTCTGATACTGTTTCTGCGCTGCCTGTAGTTCAGCGGTGTTAAAACGCTGGTATTACAGCCAATAACTAAAAATAAAAAGCGAGTCGATATAAAGGTTAAAGATGACGTCCGCCAGCCACTCGCCTGGCCAAACTAAGGTGTGCACCACGTCACACTTTCAGTACGCAGCACCACCGTCGTGCTCGATGATAAAAACCCATGAACAGGCTGTATTCAGTGGCCTTGGCCGTTTCGAGTCTTGAGCATTATCACGATCGCACTTGCACGACACATTGCTTTCTTCTCCGCTTCTGGCGGGGTCATTACTTGATCATAGTTGGGCCGCTTCCGGCGCTGTTGGCGGGACGGCTCAAACAGGAGTTCAGTCTTATGTCGACCCGCCCCCTGAGCAGCGCACCCGATCTGAAACCACTGGCACGGGGGGCCGTGGCGCCGAAGACCCTGTTCAACACGGTGCTCAAAAGCAGCGTGAAGAATGCCGAGCAGTACCGCCCCGCTACCCCGGATAAAAAGGCCCCGGCGCTCAAGGACTACGAGAGCATCGAGGAGCCGGGCACCGTCGCGGCGGACACCGTACGCTACACCACTCAGGCCGGCGAGCAGGTGCTGGTGAGCAAGTCGTCCAACCCCAAGCTGTTCAAACAGGTGGTGGATGACCGACCTGTCCTGCTAGCGATCAAACAGAGTGTCACCGAAGGCTATGAACTGGCCGCCAGTGACGCGGCATTGCCAGCGGCCTTGAGCGACTACGCGTTCATCGGTCCACCGGACGAGAAAGGTCCGGGGCTGATTCGCTACGTCACCCAGGACGGCAAGAACATGATCCTTGCCGAGCAGGACAACCCGGAACTGTTCAAGCAGATTTCCGCCGATTTCAAGGCGCTGACCGGGATCAATGCCAGTCAGGCCGACGGCTACCAATGGGTCGGCGCCGATCAGCCTCCGCCGACATTCGGCGAGTACCAGATCATCGGTCCTGCCGACGAAATGGGCCCCGGCGTGGTGCGTTACATCACTCAGGACGGCGTCAAACACGTGGTGTCCCAGCGTGACAATCCGCAGCTGTTCGACGCGGTCAACGATGCCTATGCAGGGCTGGTCGGTCTGCACGCCAGCGAAGCCGAAGGCTATCGCCGCGCGTCGGACAACGAGATCTGGCCCCCTGCCACCGGGACCACCGTCGGTGCGAAAGACGAGGTCGGCCCGGACCTGATCCGCTACAACACCGCCGCAGAAAAGGTCATTGTCGCCCGCGACGACAACCCCAGGCTGTTCGAGTACCTGACGTCACTGCGCGAGGTCATCGACGACCCGGCCAAGTCCGCCGACATCAACACCGCCGTGTCCAACGGCGCGACCCTGGCCGATCAGAACACGCCTATCCCCGAACTCAACGACTACAAAAACTTCGCCTGGAACGTCGGCCAGGAAGGCGAAACCCTGACCTATGAGAAACAGGACGGCAGCAAGGTGGTGGTCTCCCGGAACCTGACCCCGGAGCTGTTCAAAAGCGCCAGCACCGCCAACGAGACCTGGAGCCAGATCCACACCAGCGAAGCCGAGGGCTACAAACTCGCCGGCCCCAATGACTTCCTCAAGAACACCGACATCACCTTCGGCTCACCCGATGAGCTGGGCGACGGCCTGATTCGCTACGAGACCAGCGAAGGCAAGAAGATCGTGTCCAAAGACATCAGCCCGCAACTCTATGACGATGTGGTCGCCAAGTGGGAGGCCTGGACCAAGGCCGAGGTCGACACCACCCGCAGCGGGTCGAACCTGCCGCCCCAGGATGAGCTGGATGTGCTGAACCTCAACACCGGGGTGAAGGCTGATCCGGACGACGACACCTCCCCGGAACTGACGGTCAGCGAACTGGCGACCAAAGAGCTGCTGGACACCTACCGCGAGGGGGTCAAGGACGGTTCGATCCCCAAGGATGACAACCGCGCCAAACTGGTCCGCGCCCTGGAAGCCCAGGCGGCGTACCAGAACGGTCGCGGCCTGACCGGCTACGAGGAAGAACCCGGCTTCTTCGGCGGCACCTGGCGCGTGTTCGATGACAAACAGACCGAGCTGTCGTCCGCCGACATGCACGACATCATCGACGGCGGCGCCCTGCAGGAGCAGATCAGCACGCTGTTTGCCGATCCCACGGTGACGGCCGACTACAAGGGCAAGATGGACGACGCCATCAATCGGGTGCCGAACAAGGACGCGATCAAGCAGAAGCTGCTGGACCTGACCAGCAACCCGGATTACGTCACCTACCTCAAGGACCTGCAGAAACAAGGCAAGGCCCACGAGGCGCAGCAGGACCTGAGTGACACCCTGACAGCGCTGTCGCTGTTCGACCCGGATGCCGCCACCAAGGCTGCGCAGAATATCCAGGCCGATGGCCTGACCAGCGACCTCAATGACCTGATCAGCGACCCGAGCAAGATTTCCGAAGAAAACACCGAGCTGGCCACCAAGGACATGTTCGGCCTGCTTAAAAGCGTGCTCAAGGGCGAGTTGCTCGACCTGCCGCGCCGCACCCAGGAAACCATCGAGAAGTTTCTCGAAGAAGGTATGCAGGGCAAGGAGAAGTCTTCCGCCGTCTCCAAGGCCATGGCGGAACTGGGCGAGGCCTACAAAACCAACGGCAGCATTTCCGAGGCCGACATCAAGACCGCCCTGTCCAAGTCGTACGTGCCCATCGCCGAGCGCGGCAAGCTGGGCGAGGTCTTCAGCGCCTTGAACAGCAAGGGCATCCTGGGTTCCATGGGTGCCGGCGTCTCGTTGTTCTCCGGCATTTACCAGTTGGCCGGCAACGGCGGCAAGCTGGCCGAGACGCCGCTGCAACGCCTGGCCATCGCCAAGGATTTCCTGAGTTTTGCGGGCGCTGGCAGTCACTTCATTAAGCTGGGGGATGCGGTCGCCGACCTGGTGGGCAAAGGCGGCATGGTGGACTTCCTCGGCCTGGACAAGACCCTGCCGCAGATCTGGGGCAAGGACGGCGTGCAGTCACCGCTGGTGGAGGTGCGCGACCCGAAACTGTCCGAGGCGATGAAGACCAAGATCAGCAGCGCTTTGGATATCACCCCCGACATTTCCACGATTCTGGGCGATGGCCAAGGCACGTTCGCCGACGCCGAGAAAGTCCAGGGCGGCATCACTCAGCGGCTGGACGATGCGGTCCCCGGCGCCGGCGCTGCCAAGCTCGGGGCCGGCAAGTCGGCCAAGATCGCAGGCTCGGTCATCAAGGTGCTGGGCCCGGCCACCGACGTGGTGGGGGGCTTTGCCGACATCGTGCTTGGCGCGTTTACCATCAAGAGCGGCATCGAGACCGGCGACCCGCTGGCCAAGGCCGCCGGGGGCCTGCAAATCGCAGCGGGTGCGTTTGGCGCCTCGGCTGGCGTGCTGGGCGGTGCGGCGCTGATCGGCGCGGGTTCGGCGGCGGCCCTCACCGGGCCGTTCTTTCTGGTGGGCGTGGTGCTGGCGGTCATCGGCGGGATCATCGGTTACTTCGTCGACCACAACAAAAAACAGAAAGCCAGCGAGAAGGAAAACGACTGGTACCGCGACCTGGCCGCCGATGGCCTGCTGCAGAACGACTGGGCGGACAAGGTCGAATACCTGCACTACTCGATTCACGAATACGGCGAGCGCGAAGCCCCGCCGGACGACAGCCTGTTCCGCTTTCAAAGCGCCGAATGGCAGCACTTCGACCAGACCCCGCAGGATGACGGCTCATCGAGCAATCGGCTCGATGACGACCTGCACGTGGAGTACGGCGAAGACAAACGCTAGCAACGCGAGCTGGACTGCGGGCTGCGCGCGCCTTCGGGGCGCCGGCACGCCTTTTTCAATGATGCGGTCAAGTGTTTCCAGGGTGTGACCGCTGTGGCACTCATCCATACAGGAGCTTGAATATGTCTCTCGTCGTCGCCGATCTGGCGAAAACAGTCGTTGATAAAGTCACTGCCGAGGCCCAGTGGGACGGCTCGGTTCAGCGCGCCAAGGCCAAGGAAGCCGGCATCGAGTGGGAGCTACCCCAGGACGATCAACGCTCGACTCAGCAGATCATCGACGACAGCCCGCTGCTCAAGAACCTGGGCAATCAGAGTGACGTGAAAGAAAAGCTCAAGGACCGCGTCGGCGATTTCGACACCGACCGCGATGCGGCCTACCGCGCCACCCAAGTCCTGGAGCACATCGAGCAGTTGGACGAAGGCGGCAACCGCGTGGCCGGCAAAGACGTCAACAACGGCAGGGTTGACGGTTTCACCAGTCACCACGAAGCCCGGCACGGCACCGAGGCCGGTCGCCTGCAGGACTTTGGCAAGTACGGCTTCGACAACCTGGAGGGCAAGCTCAAGGACGTCAGCGAGGTGGCCGACGATCCGGTGGCCCGTGAGAAAGCCGAAGCGCTGGGCATCCAGTGGGAGCGTCCGGACAACGACGAACGCTCGGCGCAGCAGATCATCGACGACAGCCCGTTGCTGAAAAACCTCGGCAACCAGAGTGGCGTCAAAGACATGCTCAAAGAGCAGGTCGGCGATTTCGAAACAGACCCGGACGCTGCCTTTCGTGCCACCCAGGTGCTGGACCACATCGCGCGTTACGACGGCCAGGGTGAGCGGCTGGCCGGCAATGACGTCAACAACGACAGCATCGATGGCTTCACCAAAAGCGGCGAGGCCAAACACAATACAGAAGCCGGTCGCCTGCAGGACTTCGGCAAGGACGGCTTCGACAGCCTGCACGGCAAGCTGGAAAGCGCCGCGGGTGTCGGCAGCGACCCGGCGGCCCGGGAAGCCGGCGAGAAAGCCGGTATCGTCTGGGAGCTGCCCAAGGATGACGAGCGCTCGGCGCAGGACATCATCGACGCCAATCCGCTGCTCAAGAACCTGGGCAACCAGAGCGGCGTGAAAGATGCGCTCAAGGAACGCGTCGGCGACTTCGAGAAAGACCCGGACGCGGCCTTCCGTGCCATTCAGGTGCTGGACCGCGTCGTCGGCTACGCGGCCAACGGCGAGATCCCGAAAGAGTTCGCCGTGGAGGGCGATGTCGTGCTGGTCGAAGGCAACGACCCGACCAACACCCGCATCGACGGCTTCACCAAAAGCGGCGAAGCCCGCAACGGCACCGAAGCCGGCCGCCTGCAGGACTTCGGCAAGTACGGTTTCGAGGCGCTGCCCGACGCGCCGCCCATTGAGGACGTCGCCAGCTTCAAGGATTACCTCAAGGCCAAGCCCGATGCCGACGATGGCTCCAAGGAAGTCGCCCAATACGCCGCCGTGCTGGAGCAGAAGTACGACGAGATCCGTGGCAAGACCGAGGCCGACGGCGCACTGACCGAGCAAGACATCAAGGACTACATCAAGGCCACCCCGCAGCTCAGCGGCAAGGAAAAAGAGGGCCTGGAATTCTGGTCCCAGCCGGGGGCGTTCAAGATACTCGACACTGCCAGCAACCCGCTGGCCAATAACCCTGACGGCAAGATCAGCAAGACCGACATGCAAAACTGGCTGAAGAACACCGCCCCCGCCGACGCCACGACGCTGACCAGCCTGCTGTCCAGCGTGGTTTCCGGCAACGTGACCCACGACGTAGACACCAGCAAGCTGGGCGCCGATGTGTTCGAGCACCCGGAAAAGTACACTACCGAGCAAAAGGCCGCGGTGTTGCTGGACCTGCAAAACGCACAGAAACTGGTGGTCGACGGCGCCACTGCCGGGATGTGGGGCGACGACTACGGCAAGGTGGCGATTGCCAATGGTTCGGGCGCGCTGTGGGAGCCGGACAAGGTCCTGCAGGACATCACCGACCACATCACGCTGTTGCAGAACGACAAACCCACGTCCGAATTTCTCAAGACCAAGGGCGATGAGGCGACAAAGGCGCTTTTCGATGACGCGCCGGGCCTCAAGGACGCAGTGACCAAGACCTACGAAGCGCAGATCAAGTCCGGCAAGGCGCTAGACAAGGCCTGGGACGCGGCCACCAAGGACGGCAAGACCGACCAGCCCGAAGCACTGACCAATTTCTATGCCACCGCGCACACGATGCAATCGATGCTGGGCATCGACAACGCGGCCGAAATCCAGTCCGCCGTGGGCAAGTCCTCCCATAGCGAGGCATTCAAGACCTACTACAAAGACTCGCTGGCCTCGGGGGAGCGTCTGCGCGAGCTGCTCAAGACCGAAACCCCGGAAGCGGCCGCCGGTGCGTTCAGCATGGAAGTGGCGCTGTACAACGCCACGCTGGACCCGGAATTCACCGGGAAGCTGGACACACAGCTCAACGACAACTTCACCAGCATCGTCCAGCAGAACGCCTTCAAGGGCGCCACGTTCGAGGACCTGAAAGTCGCCTACGGCAAGGACGGCGGCGCGGAGCTGGATGAAGACAAGGTCCGCGCGCAGATCGAGCAAGTGCGCAAGGAATCGCCCGAACTGCTGATGAACGCCGACGGCACCATGACCACCACCGATCAGATTCTGGCCGGCGTGCGCGGTAACTGGGATGTGTTCCGTCAGGGCATCAAGGCCCTGGACAAGATGGAACTGCTCAAGGACTTCGACACCAGTGGCGAAGGCAAAGGCGCGTACAGCAGCGGCACCCTGCACATGGTCAGCGGCATTTTCCTGGGCGGCGTGACCATTGCCCGCGGCGTGCAGAGCGGCGGCAACCTGACCGAAAGGAACAAGGTCGACATCGTTACCGGCTCGGTGCAGACCGCCACCGTGCTCACCGAGGGCGGGACCAAGGCTTACACCCAGTATCTGGAAAAAGCGATCGCCACCAGCGAACAGACCCTCGATGACATGCGCACCGGCAAGCTGCCCAGCGACCTGCTCGACCAGGTCAAGGACAACGTCAAGGACGGCAAGAACGCGAAAATCATCGCCGGCAAATTCGAAGAAGGCGCCAAGGGCCTGGGCGGTCTTGCCGGGATGGCCGTCGGTGCCTACGGTATTTTCGACGGTGTGAAGGCGATCCGGCGCGGCGACAACCTGACCGGAGGCTTCGGGGTCACGGCGGGCTCACTGGGCGTGTTGGCCGGCGCGGCCTCAACGGTCGAAGGCAGCCTGGGCCTGATCGGCGCCAACCTGCCGCGGTTCATCCCGTTCATGGCCGGCGCGGCGGGCGTGCTGGGGGTGCTGGGCGCCGGCGTGGCGATCCTCGGGGCGATCATTCCGGGCCTGGTCCGGGAAGGTCAGCAGCAGGCCAAGGTGGACGACTTCGCCCAGGTCCTCGGCGGCTCCATCGAGCGTTACGGCATCGACGGCGTCAAGGACGGCACCATCAGCGACATCCCCACCAAGGACTGGCCGGGCGGCGAAGACTCGACGATTGCGTCCTGATCGAGGTCCTGCCCTGCGCTCCGCGTGGTGTCTCTGCCATGACGCGTTCGCAGGGTTTAGATTTGGATGATAACGGTGATTGCCGAAGCCCCATGTGTAGGAGCGCGCTTGCCCGCGATGGCGGTATATCAGGCGGCCAATATATGTCGGATGTACCGGCCTCTTCGCGGGCAAGCGCGTTCCTGCATGAGTGTTGGGCTCGACGCACGTCGTTAAATTCACGAAAACACCGCTTCGCTCTTTCGATCCCTATCAAGTGAAGGCACAATCCGTGTCCTTTTTCGGCTGGCATCGCTGGAGCCTCGAAATGATCAACACGCCGTACTACCTCATCGACAAAGAAAAGCTGCTGCGCAACATGGAAAAGATCGCCTACATGCGCGAGCATTCCGGCGCCAAGGCGCTGCTGGCGCTCAAGTGTTTTGCGACCTGGTCGGTGTTCGACCTGATGCAGCAATACATGGACGGCACCACGTCCTCATCGCTCTACGAGCTCAAGCTGGGCCGTCAGAAGTTCGAAGGCGAGACCCATGCCTACAGCGTCGCGTGGGCCGATGACGAGATCCCGGAGATGCTCGCCAACTGCGACAAAATCATCTTCAACTCCATCGGCCAGCTGCAACGTTACGCCGAGGCCTGCGCCGGCAAAGTGCGCGGCTTGCGGGTCAATCCGCAGGTGAGCAGTTCCGATTATCTGCTGGCCGACCCGGCCCGCCCGTTCAGCCGTCTGGGTGAATGGGACCCTGAAAAGATCGAGCAGGTCATCGAGCAGATTTCCGGCTTCATGTTCCACAACAACTGCGAGAACAGCGACTTCGGCCTGTTCGATCAGATGCTGTTGACCATCGAGGAGCGCTTCGGCCCTCTACTGCACAAGGTCGAGTGGGTCAGCCTCGGTGGCGGCATTCATTTCACCGGCGACGACTACCCGCTGGACGCCTTCTGCGCCCGCCTTAAGGCGTTCTCGGAAAAATACGGCGTGCAGGTGTATCTCGAGCCCGGCGAAGCGGCCATCACCCAGAGCGCCTCGCTGGAAGTCACCGTCCTCGACACGCTGTACAACGGCAAGCACCTGGCCGTGGTGGACAGTTCCATCGAGGCGCACATGCTGGACCTGCTGATCTATCGCCTCAATGCCCGGCTGGCCCCCAGCGAAGGCGAACACACGTACATGGTGTGCGGTAAATCCTGCCTGGCCGGCGACATCTTCGGCGAGTACCAATTTGATCGTCCGCTGGCCATCGGCGATCGGCTGTCGTTCATCGACGCAGCGGGCTACACCATGGTCAAGAAAAACTGGTTCAACGGCCTGAAAATGCCGTCCATCGTAGTGAAACAACTCGACGGTACAGTCGACGTGGTTCGTGAATTTGGGTTCAACGATTATCTGTCCAGCCTTTCGTAAGCGGGCAGAAGGAGTGAAAAAGAAATTGAAGAAGAACGTTCTTATCATTGGTGCAGGAGGTGTCGCCAAGGTGGTGGCCCACAAGTGCGCGCAGCACAACGATGAACTCGGTCGTATTGCTATCGCGTCGCGCAGCATCTCCAAGTGCCAGGCCATCATCGACAGCGTCAAACACAAGGGCAGCCTCAAGGTCCCCGCCGACATTCAGGCTTTCGCGCTGGACGCGCTGGATATCGAAGCAACCAAAGCCCTGATCCTTGAAACCGAATCGCAGATTGTCATCAACGTCGGCTCCTCGTTCATCAACATGTCGGTGCTGCGTGCCTGCATCGACACCGGCGTGGCTTACCTGGATACCGCCATCCACGAAGAGCCGGGCAAAGTCTGCGAAACCCCGCCGTGGTACGGCAACTACGAGTGGAAGCATCTCGAAGAGTGCCACCAGAAAAATGTCACCGCCATTCTCGGCATCGGCTTCGACCCGGGTGTCGTCAACGCGTATGCGGCGCTCGCCAAGCAAGACTATTTCGACCAGATCGACTCGATCGACATCCTCGACGTGAATGCCGGCTCCCACGGCAAATATTTCGCGACCAATTTCGACCCGGAAATCAATTTCCGCGAATTCACCGGACAAGTGTGGAGCTGGCAGAACAGCCAGTGGACCAGCAACACCATGTTCGAAGTCAAACGCACCGATGACTTGCCGGTGGTCGGTACGCACAACCTGTACCTCACCGGTCACGATGAAGTGCACTCGCTGTCCAAGAACCTCGACGTGCCCAACGTGCGCTTCTGGATGAGCTTCGGCGAGCACTACATCAATGTATTCACTGTGCTGAACAACCTGGGCCTGCTGTCCGAGCAGCCGATCAATACCGCTGAAGGCCTTGAAGTGGTGCCGCTGAAAGTGGTCAAGGCCGTGCTGCCCGATCCTGCCTCGCTGGCGCCGGGCTATACCGGCAAGACCTGCATTGGCGATCTGGTCAAGGGCCGCAAAGACGGTGTGCCTCGCGAGATGTTCATCTACAACGTTGCCGACCACGAACAGGCCTTCGCCGAAACCGACAGCCAGGGTATTTCCTACACCGCAGGCGTGCCGCCGGTGGCCGCTGCCCTGCTGGTCGCCCGTGGCGAATGGGATGTCCAGCGCATGGTCAACGTCGAGGAACTGCCGGCCGAGCCGTTCCTCCGTGCCCTCGACTTGATGGGCCTGCCGACCCGCATCAAAGACGAGCGCGGCGATCGTCCCTGGCAGTAAACCCCTGAACAACGGGTGCGCTCAAACGCGGGCGCATCCGTCATTTGCCTCCTCTGATCAGCCCCCTCCTCCCCCGCAAAACACCACGTCCTCCGTGCCGTTTCAAGGCTACCCAGTTGTGGGCCGAATGATTCTCCGTGGGAGCGGACCTGTCCGCGAATCGGTATTTCAGTCACTCGATATTCAGCGAATGCACCGCCCTCTTCGCGGACAGGTCCGCTCCCACGTTGAGTCGCGGCTTGCCCAATCATCTGCGCCGAACGCAGACCGTGTAGGAGCTGCCGAAGGCTGCGATGCGGTGTCTCAGACAGATTGCATCGCAGCCTTCGGCGGCTCGGCAGCGCCTACTGGGGTGTGTTCTGAGTTCACTCTCGAAAGGAACGAAAGTCAAAATACTGCCCACCTCCCGGACGGAAGACCTCGGGGCCGCCGAGGTCTTGCGTCCAGCGTCGCAACACGCCACCGCTTAGCTCGCCGCCTTGACCACCAGCCGGCGATGACAGTCCAGGGGCTCGATTTTTTTGCCGTTGCGGGAGCGGACTTCCAGCAACTGCACCGGTTGGCCCGCATCGTTATCGAGCAGTACCGAGTGGGATTCACCCTCGTTGAACATGTAGCGTTCGCCCCACTGTCGCAGGCCCACGACGATGGGAAAGATCGACCGCCCTTTCTCGGTCAGCACGTATTCCTTGTAGGCGCTGCCATCGGAGGCTGGCCGCACCTCGAACAACCCCAGCGCCACCAACGCCCGCAACCGCGACGCCAGGATGTTTTTAGCCAGACCCAGGCTTTTCTGAAATTCGCTGAAGCGGCGCATGTCGTCGAACGCATCGCGAATGATCATCAACGACCATCGATCACCGATGGCTTCCAGCGTCCGTGCCACCGGACATTCACTGGACTCTAGAGATGCCTGCTTAGCCATTGAAACGAACCCTTGCTCAAAAAACGACCCTGGATAGGGGGTAGAGGTGTGCCCGGTATGCGTCGGGCCGTCATCAATGACATACCACGTGTCCTGGGTTGGAGCGATGAAACAGTAGAAGGGAAATGACGTGGCCCCTCCGTTGGTAAGGAAAGCAACAAGCGACGTTCATCACTTGATGCCAAAAAAGTGGTTGCAGATTAAAACCAGCCTTGCTAAAACACAATCATCTGGTTTTTTTTAGCAACCTCTTTTTGCCACGGACTGGGCCCATGACTGCTGATGTATCGCAAACCCCGAAGGCCGGATCGGACGTCCCGCGACTGATCAGTGCATCAGAGCAAGCCTTGCTGCTGCGGGCCGGCTCGCACCGACGCGCAACACCGGCGCAGTACCTGACGCGTCAGGTGACGCTGTTGTTCGCGGTGACCTGCGGGCTGGCGGTGGCCAATATTTATTTTGCCCAGCCGCTGCTGGACGCCATGGCCGGGAGTCTGTCGGTGGCTCCCGGCACCATTGGGGTGGTGGTCACGGCGACCCAGATCGGCTACGCCCTGGGCCTGTTGTTCATCGTTCCGCTGGGTGATCTGCTCAACCGGCGGCTGCTGATCATCGGGCAGATGTTGCTGTCCGCGCTGGCGCTGGTGGTGGCCTGCTTCGCTCAGGGGTTCGGCGTTTTTCTGGCTGCCATGATGGCGGTCGGACTGCTGGCGGTGGTGGTGCAGGTCCTGGTGGCCTACACCGCCGCCCTGGCCACCCCGGCCCAGCGGGGTCAGGCGGTCGGCACGGTCACCAGCGGCATTGTGCTGGGCATCCTGCTGGCGCGTTTTGTCTCGGGGGTCCTCGCGGACCTGGCGGGATGGCGAGCGGTGTACGGGGTGTCAGCCTTGCTGATGGTGCTGATGGCCGGGTTGCTGATCAGGTCCATGCCCCGACAGACGGCGCCCCAGATCAACACCTCCTACCGACAACTGATCGCTTCGGTGTTCCAGCTCTTTCTCACCGAGCGGCAATTGCGGGTCCGCGGGGTGCTCGCGCTGCTGGTGTTCGCCGCCTTCAGCGTGCTCTGGACTTCAATGGTCCTGCCCCTCAGCGCCCCGCCCTATTCACTGTCCCACACCCAGATCGGGCTGTTCGGCCTGGCCGGCATCGCTGGCGCCCTCGCCGCCTCCAGGGCCGGGCGCTGGGCAGACCAGGGGCTGGGGCAGACCGTCACCGGCGTGGCCCTGACACTGCTGACCCTGTCCTGGGTGGCGACCGGTTTTGCGCAATCGTCGCTGTTGGCGCTGGTGCTGGGTATCGTGGTGCTGGACTTCGCGGTCCAGGCCGTTCACGTCACCAACCAGAGCATGATCCTGGCGGCCCGACCGGACGCCCAAAGCCGCTTGATAGGTGCCTATATGATTTTCTACTCGTTCGGCAGTGCCGTGGGTGCAATCGCTGCCACGCAAGTCTTCGCGTTCTGGGGCTGGTTCGCGGTCTGCGCGCTGGGTGCGTTTTTCAGCGGGCTTGCGCTGATCGTCTGGGGTTTGACACGCAAGAGCGAGCAGGTCGACCCCAGCCTGTAAGCCCAAACGTGAGGGCGATTAAAGGACATTAATTCCATGTTTAAGGATAAACAGGACTACCCATGGCCTTGCATGTTTTGACCGTCGCCCCGCACAACGTGGCGTTTGTATTACCCACCCACACGCCGTTGACGGACATCGACTATGAAACCGGCGGTAAGGGCCTTATTCCCTTTGGCTGTCGCATGGGCGCGTGCGGCGCCTGCGTTATTAAAGTGATAACGGGTGAGACGGGCTTGAGCCCGCGAGCAGAAGCTGAAGCGGAGTTTCTGACCCTGTTGGGTTACGACAGTCCTGAATACAGGCTGGCCTGCCAATGTCGGGTGCAAGGACCGGTCACCGTACAACCTGTTGGTTGAACCTGTCAGTGCGCCTTGAACGTTCCATCACTCAAAGGAAAAGGCCTTATGCGACCGTAACTCACTGCATACATACCTGGAAGCACACTATTGCCCTATGGAAGGAAAAGAGTGATGTCGAACCGAGTAAAGAATGTTGGATATGGTCATCGAACCCCTTACTTGAACGCGGCAGCGGCATCAGCGCTGCGTTCGCACATTGATGGGTTGATCGATCAACAAGTGGCGGACTGGTACAAGACGGTCCCTCAAGCGGCCCATCTCGAGGGCCAGCACGTCGACGCGGATTATTACAACCGGCACCTGATCGAAACCGCCTGGCGCATCCGCATGCTGCGGGTTTCAGAGGCCAAGGCCCTGGCTGAAATCGCCAAGCTCAGCCCGGAGGCCGCGCAGCTCTGGGCCAATTACCAACAGGAAGAAATGCTCCACGATGAATTGTTCATACAGGACTTGCTTAAAGTGGGCATTTCCCGTGAACAGTTTCTGGCGACTGAACCTTACTTGTCGACCAAGTTGTTGAGCGGGTTCTTTTCTTATCTGCTGGATCATGAAGGGCCGTTGGGCGTCGTCGCTTATTCCTATCTGGTGGAGTATGTAAACGTCAAACTGGAGCCCAACAAGATCGAGGCACTGAAAGCCTCGGTGGGTGAAAACAAACTGTCCGGCCAGATTTCACACGCTCACACCGATATCAACGATGACCATCCTGGAGAAGTCTGGGCGGCACTGCGCTTGCTGATAAATGACGAGACGGACATCGATTCATTAAAACGCTATTTGCAAGAACATCAACGAATACTCGCGCTGTATTTCACCGAGCTTTACGAAGACACCCTTGCTCACAAACTGACTGAAGCAGCATAAAAGGAGGCAGGCGATGAATGTCTATACGGGCGGCGTATTGGTATTAAGTCACTGTGGTTTCTCTTTTCTGGAAGACATCATTCAGGAACTCGAAAGCCGGGCACTCAAGTGCTTCGTGTTGTCTTCGTTGCCGTTGCCTGAACATCTCCCGCAACGTCTGGACCACATTCGCAACTCGGTGCACCGGTTAAAAGCCACGCCCTCCCATGTCCTGCAGCAAGCGGACGTCGACGGGTTTATCGCTGACCTGCGTGAACAGGGTGAAACCGTGGAGTGCTGCCTGTCGGTGTGGGAAGGCTATCGCCACCTGATGGCCCACGCCAATCAGCGCCTGGGGATTCACGACCTGTCGGTCGATGACGTGTTGCGCATCAGGGACAAGCTGGCGGTGCGCAACCAGGTGGCCGACGCCGGGCTTTCCACGGTGCGTGCGGTCAAACTGACGCCGCTCACGCTGGAACGGCTCAAGCGTCAGGAGCGCCATTTTTTCATCAAGCCGATTCACGGGATCGCCTCCTACGCCGCCTTCCCGTTGCGCCCCGAGACCACCTGGGCGTCGCTTCAGGCCATCCGCGAGGGCGCGCAACACGACACGGTGTATGCCTCGGCTTTCAACGGTGAACTGACGTTCATGGCTGAAGACTACGTGCGTGGCCAGGAATACAGCTTTGAAACGCTGATCGTCGACGGCCAGGCGTTTGTGGTGGCCGTGCACGAAAAATGTGAAGTCACGCAAGCCGACGACACCGTGCTGGAAGACTGCTGCGCCAGCCCTCCCATCAGCTTGAGCCAGGCACAAACCGCTGCGGGTATTCAGTGGGTTCAGGCGCTGGCCGCCAGTCTCGGCATGACCTGGGGCTGCTTTCATATCGAAGCGCGCTTCGATGGCCAACGCTGGGACCTGATCGAGGTCAACCCGCGGGTGGGTGGCAGCCTGATTTCCCACAGTGTACGCGCGATGACACACACCAGCCTGCTCGGTCTGTGGCTGGACCTGCTGATCAGCGCCCGCATCGGCGACCCGTCCGCCTGGCACACCTACGCAGCGTATCTGCGGGGGCTGGCCTATGACCGGCAGGGCGTTAGCCCCAGCGATACCGGTACGTTTTTCCGGGTGTACTTCGCCCACAGCGGGGTGCTGGAAACGGTGGCGCTGCGACCTTTGGCGGTGCCGCCGGTGGTCGCTCACGTTCTGCTGCACGCCGGCGACGTCGTTGCACCGCAGGCCCGGGAAGTGTTTCTCGGGCAGGTGCTCTGGGCGTTCAACAGGGCCGAAGCGCCTGTCAAAATCCCGCTGCTGCGCGCGCTGTCCGTAGAGGCGATCGACATCCGCTACGTCGGCGCAACACCCGCCGCCGAGCATGCCGGCCACCACGTCCATCCTTACCGCCAAGGCGTCAGCGCCCCTTTGCGCCCCACCGCCTGACAGGGAGGAAAAACGACATGACGTTAACCACGCCCGTGCTGCTGATCATTGATTACAACCTGAGCCGCATTGCCGACGTGCTGCATCTGCGCGATCACGCGCGACAGCGATGGAATGCCCACACTTACCTGATCCGGGCCAACCCGCAGCCACTGGATTTTACCCTGGCGGACCGGGTGTTCGATGCGGACCCGCTGGACCCTGAATTCGTCGACAAGGCCCTCTGGTCGATGGGCACGGCAGCCGATGGGATTACCGCCGGCCTGGTGTTTTCCGACAACGCCGTGTCCAGTGGCGCGGCCCTGCTAGAGCGCCTGGGCCTCAAGGTCGACGATGCCCGGCTGGCCCTGGGCGCGTTCAACAAATACACCTATCGCCTGAGCGAGGAGGTTCACCGCACCCGGCTTGAGTCACTGAGGGTCATGGTCCCCGACTTCGTCGCGGTCCGTGGCCTCGACGACCTCCGGGCCTTCGCCGCCCGTCACCCCGAAGGGTTTGTGGTCAAGCCCATGTGCGAGGGCAACAACCGGGGCGTCGTCCTCGTCACCCGTGGCGGCGACCCGGTCGCAGCGTTTGACGAAGTGCGGCCTTACGTGTCGGCCGGGGTCATTGCTGAGCAGATCATCCCGTTGCGTCGGGAATTCTCGTACGACGGACTGGGTCAGTTGGCCTTCATCACCGAAAAGGTCAGCGCCAAGGGCCGCTACCCGGTGGAGCTGGCCCAGGTGTTACCCGCGCAACTTTCTGCGCTGGAGCGCGAGACCGTGTTGCGCGCCGGCCAGCAGGTCAATCGCCTGATCGGGCAGCGGGACGGGCCCTTTCACAATGAAATCAAGTTAAGCGATGACGGCACACGCGCCGGTGTCGTCGAGCCCAACCGGCGACCGGGCGGGATGAAGATCTGGGACCTGGCGCACTGGGTGTATGGCGTGCATTTGTATCAAACCTGGGTGGATTCAGTGTTCGGGGGGCCGGTGCCTGACCGGATGCCCGTGCCGCGATGCAGTGCCGCCACCGTGATGCTCGGCGTGTCCGGTGACCGTTATTTCGAAACCGGACACGACGACCGCGACCGCCCGCTGTTCGAACAGGCCCTGGCGGCAACCGCCCGGGCTCATGGGCTGGCCCCGCAGGCGCTGATCGCCCACGACGTCACCTGGCTGCCGGTCGGCGGACGCACGCTGCACGCGACGCCACGGGACAACAGTGATTTTGTCGCGCAGGCCTGCATCACCCTGCACACGCCAGAGGTCGACATCCGCGAGGTCGTCAGCACTTTGCAACGGCACTGGCTGGCGGCGTTCGAGCGCATTGCCGAGAGGCCGACACGCCAACGCCTGGCGTCCTGACCGGGCACGTGCGCCCACGCTGTGAATGGAGAGTTACATCAAATGGACATTCTGATCCTGCATCGCATCCCTTACGACCGCATTCAATACCACCGGGGCATTGACCACGCCGCGCATCGGGTGACTTACATCGGCAAAGCAGAGGCACTGGCTAACCTGCCCCACGACCTGCCCTGCACCCGGGTGGCGCGCGCCGGGCTCCAGTCGACTTATGAGGAAGTGTGCGCGTGGCTGGCACAGCAGTCGTCGGTCTTTGATCGCATTGTGTCGATGTCCGAATACGAGCTGCTCGATGCGGCTCGCCTGAGGCAGCGCTTCAACGTGCCCGGCGCTTCGGTTGAACAGGTCGCGCTGGTGCGCAACAAGGTACTGATGAAGGGCGCGGTGTCCCGTGCCGGGCTGAGGGTGCCTGACTTCCTGCCGCTCCAGACGTTTCTGGACGACCATCGCAGCGCCCGCTGGAGGGGCAAGACGGTGCTCAAGCCCCACAGCGGCGCCTCGAGCGTGGATATCAGCGTGTTCGACACGCCGGCGCACGCGTGGCACGTCATCCGCCAGCAGATCAAAAATGGCAGCCTCGCCAACTCGCAGGATTACCAGGTCGAGGCCTTCATCCACGGGCCCATTCACCATTACGACGGGCTGGTGCGAAACGGGCGGATCCTCGCCCTGACCAGCAGCCGCTACATCGGCACGTGCCTGGCGTACATGGACCGGGCCCGCCCCCTGGGTTCCTATCAGCTCACGACCACGGCATGCACGCACGCCTGGGTCAGCCGGGTGCTGGACGCGGTCGCGCTGCGCGAGGGCAGCTTCCATCTGGAGGCCATCATTGATAACGGCCAGCCGGTGTTCCTGGAGGTCGGCAATCGCGTCGGCGGCGCCGATGTGGTGACAACTTTCGAGCTGGCCACCGGCCTGCACCTGCCCTCGCTGGAACTGCGCATTCATGTGGGCGAGCTCGACGACGAGCGCTTCCCCCAGACCGTGGCGAGCCCATCCTCCTTTGGCTGGTTCGTGTTTCCCGGCCATGGGCAGGCACACGCCCTTTATGCGGGCCTGAGCGGCGCGCGCCCGTTTCGTGACAGCCCCAACATCATCCAGTGGCACGAGCTGCCCAAGGGTGCCCCGTTGCCCGGGCACGTCACCTACTCCGCCCATGAAGCGCCCTTGACCGGGATCATCGAGACCGCCTCCCCGGCCCTGACCCGGCAATGGATCGAGGCCTTGTTCGACAGCGTCTCGCTGCGCACTCACGCCCCCACCACTCAGTCCGTTGCCTGAGCCATTTTTTCAAGGAGAAACACTATGTCAGTGGCCGGCCGTCAATCGTTATTCACACCGACGTCAGCAGCAGACGCCCTCAGCAATGGCGCCCTGAATAACCTCGGTCTCGCGGCGCCTCAGGCAGGGAACGACACCCTGGACGCTCAAGACTGGGCGTGCGTTCGGGCGCAGTTCAACCTGTCGCCGGACGTCATCCACCTGTCCAACTTCTTCCTGGCCTCCAGCCCGCTGCCCGTGCGCCAGGCCCTTTCCCGCCATCGCCAGGCGTTTGAGCAAAACCCCTATTCCTATCTGGAAGACAACATGTTCGGCCAGGCCGATGCCGCCGCCTGGCGCAAGGTGTGCGAGGCCGCCGCTCAGTACATCGGCGGCCAACCCCAGGAAGTGGCGCTGACCACCAGCACCACCCAGGGACTGGCAATGATTTACAACGGCCTGACCCTCAAGGCGGACGACGAAATCCTGACCACCACCCACGAGTGGTACACCCACGACGAAGCCATGCGCCTGGCGGTCCTGAAAGGGGGCGGCAGTATTCGGCGCATCGACCTGTATACGCAGCGCGCCGAGGCGACTGCAGATCGGATGGTGGAACAGCTCAGGGCAGCTATCAGGCTCGAGACCCGGATCGTCGCCATGACCTGGGTGCATTCCGGGACCGGGGTGCGACTGCCGATCAGGGCCATGGCCGACGTGATTGCCCAGGCCAACCAACAGCGAAGCGAGCAGGATCGAATCCTGCTGGTGGTGGACGGCGTGCACGGCTTTGGCTGCGTGGACGAAGATGTCGCTTCGCTGGGCTGCGACTTTTTCAGTGCCGGCACCCATAAATGGATTCTGGGGCCCCACGGCACAGGGCTGGTGTGGGCCAGCGAAGAAAACTGGACACGCATCATCCCCACCATCCCGACCATCATGTCCGGGGAAACCATGGAAGCCTGGCGCCAGGTCCGCGCACCCCATGGACCGACCCAGGCCGCCTGGGTCAGCCCCGGCGGTTTCCTGGCCTTTGAGAACCAGTGGGCGACCCTTGAAGCGTTCCAATTCATCGAAAAAATCGGCCGCACCCGCATCGCCCACCGCGTGGCCGAGCTCAACGGCCAGCTGAAGGAAGGGCTGGCGCGCATGCCCCACGTGACCCTGCACACCCCGCTCGAAGCGGAACTGTCCGCCGGCATCGTCTGCTGCGACATCAAGGGCCGCACACCCGTGGAGGTGGTGAAGGCACTCAAGCGCCAAAACATCATCATCAACGCGACCCCGTACCGGCACTCCACGGCGCGGTTTTCCGCAGGCATCGTCAACAGCCCGGCGGACATCGACACAACCCTGGAGGCGGTCCGGGCACTGGGCTAAGGTAGAACGGGTGCGCTTGAGCAAACGCACCCGCAACCGCCACTTGTCCGGTCAGAGGATGGAGACGTCATGTACACGTTATATGGAGCGGCGCGCTCCGGTTCCGCCGCCATCGAAATGGCCCTGAAATGCTGTGGGGCCGATTACCAATTGATGTCCATCAGTTCCTGGGGCGATGAACCCGATAAAGCGCAACTCAACCGGGTCAATCCGCTGGGGCAAGTCCCCGTCCTCGAGCGTCCTGACGGCACCGTACTTAGCGAAAGCGCGGCCATCCTCATCGCCCTCGGGCTTGAGTATCCGGCCTCCGGGCTGCTGTCCGCCGACCCTGCGACGCGCGCTCAACAATTGCGCGCCCTGGTGTTCATCACGGCTAATTGCTACGCCGCCATCGGGATCATTGATTACCCGGAACGCTGGCTGCCCACCGACGAAAAAGCGCCCGCAGACGCGCTGATCCAGGGCGCCACCCGCCGTCTGCACGGCTATTGGGACACATTCTGCGATGTCTTCATGGCGACACCCGCCTGGCGTCCCGACACACCCGGCGCTGTGGAAATCCTCGCCTGCGTGGTCAGCCACTGGTCCGGCGCGCGCGACCACCTGCAGACCTCGCGCCCGGAGGTTCACGCTGCCCTTCTTGCCCTGGACCAGCACCCCCGCCTCCAACCCGTTCGCCAGCGACATTGGCCTGATGAGTGACATGAGCAGCTGCCCGAAAGCCTGAACGAATTGAACCCGGACGGGCCATAACACCGTGGGCGCAGACGCCGCGCGGTGTACGCCTGCGTGTACGGCAGGTGCCTGAGCCGATTTTTGATCTGACGGAGGATTCATGAAGTACGTAAAGCTGGGCAGTACCGGGCTGGACATCTCCAGGCTGTGCCTGGGGTGCATGACCTTTGGCGAACCGGATGCCGGGACGCACCCCTGGACCCTGGACGAAGCGGCAAGCCGGCCGATCATCAAACGGGCGGTGGAGCACGGCATCAATTTTTTTGACACCGCCAACAGTTACTCCGCCGGCACCTCGGAAACCATCGTCGGCAAGCTGCTGAAGGAATTCACCCGTCGGGACGAAACCGTGATCGCCACCAAGGTGTTCTACCCGGCGAACATGTGGAAAGGCTCGACCAAGCCCAATGAAAAAGGCCTCTCGCGCAAAGCCATTCTGGCCAGCATCGACGCCAGCCTGACCCGCCTCGGCACCGATTACGTCGACCTGTTCCAGATCCATCGCTGGGATTACGACACCCCGATCGAAGAAACCATGGAGGCCCTCCACGACGTGGTCAAGGCCGGTAAGGCCCGATACATCGGCGCTTCATCCATGTACGCCTGGCAATTCGCCAAGGCGCAGCACGTGGCGGTGGTCAACGGCTGGAGCAGGTTCGTCTCCATGCAGAATTACCTGAACCTGCTGTACCGGGAAGAGCAACGGGAGATGATTCCGCTGTGCCTGGATCAAGGTGTGGGGCTGATGCCCTGGAGCCCGATGGCCCGCGGCCGGCTGACCCGGCCCCATGGCCAGCAGACCGCACGCACCAAAACCGACATCTCCGGGCAGTCGTTTTATGAGGCGACTGAAGTGGAAGACGGCCGGGTGATCGATGTGGTCGAGCACGTAGCCGGGGAACGCGGCGTGCCCATGGCGCAGGTCGCCCTGGCCTGGGTATTGGCTCAGCGCGGCGTGTCAGCCCCCATCGTCGGCGCCTCGAAAGCGGCTCAGCTGGACGATGCCATCGGGGCGATGGAACTAGTGCTCAGCGAAGACGAGATCAAGCGGCTGGAAGCGCCGTATGTACCGCATGGGTTGACCGGTTTTTCCTGAGTAAACCGCTTCGCCAACAAGTTGGCGCCTACAGAGTCGGCGGAATGGATTGAGGGGTTGATCGCTCCCACGCTCCGCGTGGTAGCGCCTTGAATGACGCTCCGCGTCAGGGATGCATCCCCACGCGGGGCGTGGGGACGATCACCGATCTCATTCAAGCGCCTACAGGTGTTTATCTGGCGGTCGGGTAACACGCCATGACCGCCGCCACGGCTTCACGCGCCTGCTCGAGCACCTTCTCGAGGGGTTCGGTGGAATCGATGTCGACGATGGGCGCCCCATTGAAGGACAGCTTGGGCACGATGCCGATCTTTTTTTCCAGCGACGTGTATTTGTGATCAGGCTTGCGGGCGAAGGCGGTTTCGACGTCGACGTTGAGCCGCAGCACCACGTCCGGGCGCACCGACGTCATCTTCTTGTACAGCCAGAATTCCACGCGCATCAGCGCCTTGGCGCCAAAGTCCGACAGGTAGCGATTGGTCAGATGAGGGCCGTCCATTTCCCCCGGCTCGACGATCTGCGGGTAACGGTCGGCGACAATCGAATGGCCCATGGCGCGGTACACCGACATCCGGGTAAAACGCACTACACGCCGCATGGAGGCAAGAAACATCACCAGGGCGACCGGGCCGGAGATGCCCTTCTGCCGGGCCGACGCGCCGACCTTGGTGATCCGGCTGTCGACTTTCTGGCCGAACGCATGTTTGCGCATGGCCCGACGCAAATTACCGGTCTGTTTGCCCAAGTGGCACAACGTGGTAGGCCCATAGCTCGACATGAACGTCAGCACTTCTTCGCTGACCGTCGATTTCCCGCTGCCGTCCGATCCGACGATGGCAATGATCGGGGCCTTGCGCCCCGTTATCCTGCTGAACTCCATAAATCCTGATAAACCTCGTTAAGTCAGTGCCAGCGCCCGTATCCGGGCCGATATCTCGGGTGGAAAAGTAATCAACTCGTGCTCATAGCCGAGCTTGTCCTGCAGTTTTTTCACCACAAGGTCATCGTGCATGCGCCCCATCAGGCCATTGATGGTGGCCAGAAACAGGGACATCGCATCGTATTCGGGCGAGGGACACAGCGCGCGGCGGGTGTCGCTCAGCGCCATGCGGCGACTGATGATCTTGCGCAGATCGTGAAATTGCCGGGCGGTCAGCACGGCGTCTTCGCCAGCGATGTCGATCAACTGCCGGTTCTCCGACGCGATGTAGCGCTGGAAACTGTCAAGGGTCGAAAGTCTGGCTTCAAGCAGGGTGTCGTGCAACCGGGAAAAGAAATTATTGCGCAGGCGGACGCACAGTTTGATGCCCAGCCATAGGGTGCGTCGTCGTTGCCCGTTCTTGAACGCGTCCTGAAAGCGCCCCATCAGCCGAGTGATGTAGTCCAGGCGCTCAGGATAGGTGTGTTGCTCGCTGTAGTTGGCGCAGGCGAACCGCACTTTCTTGAAGCGCGCGCGGATGTCCTTGTAGCGGGCAGCCTCTTCGGCGGTCGCCGACCCTCTGGCCGCAATGCGCGCGACCAGCCGGCGTGTCGCCGGGATGTCCACCTCCCTCGACAACAGCTGCCAGGCCAGGCGGTAACCGTCGGCCAGCTCCGCAGCGGTTATTTCCGGTAAGTGGCCCTCCGGACAAGGCGCCTGCAGATTGACGACGTCGTCGTCCAGAATGTTCTTCATCAGCACCGCACGCTGAGCGGCGGTCGTGAGTGGGCGTTCAAGGGAAAATTCAGAACTCGACATTCAGCACCTAAATAAGTAATCCGGCATTGCCGCAGCCTCCAGGGGCAAAACGGATGACACAGGGCGCATAGCCGCAGGTACAGCCGGGGATCATACCGCACCGCCGGGTCATTCGACGCAACGGTGTCGACGCCCGCCTCATCGCCTGCTTCGCCTGAACACGACGCATGACAGCAGACACCGGCACCCGACGTCTCCATCCGTCCGTCAGTTTTCCGCCGTTTCCCGTCAGGCGCTACAGGCGTGTAGGAAAACTGTCACCTGAAGGTTCTAGCTTTGAAACATCCAGAAACCATGAGGTGCACATGGAACATTCCCTTCCCGCCCATCCCGCTGTCGTTCGTCCCCGCCTCGATCACCGGATGGGCCCGCTCACCCTGCTGCTGTTCGGCGTTTTGCTGGTGGGCGGACTGATATTCAGCGCGTGGGGCATCTTCCGTGACGTTGACCAGGCCGGGGCGGTGGTCACCACTTGGTTGCCGTACGGGTTATTGGCGGTGGCTCTGGTGATTGCCCTGGGTTTTGAATTCGTCAACGGTTTCCATGACACCGCCAACGCGGTCGCCACGGTGATCTACACCCACTCGCTGCCGGCCAACGTCGCGGTGGTGTGGTCGGGGCTGTGCAATTTCACCGGCGTGCTGCTTTCCAGCGGCGCGGTGGCGTTCAGCGTGGTCGCGCTGCTGCCGGTGGACATGATCCTGCAGGTCGGTTCCAGCAACGGTTTCGTGATGATTTTCGCGCTGCTGATTGCGGCGATCATCTGGAACCTGGGCACCTGGTGGATGGGCCTGCCCGCCTCCTCGTCCCACACCCTGATCGGCTCGATCCTGGGCGTCGGCATTGCCAGCGCCTGGCTCGACGGTCGCTCCGGCACCCAGGGCGTGGACTGGTCGCAAGTCACCAAAGTCGGCTACGCCCTGCTGCTCTCCCCGCTGGTGGGCTTCGTCTGCGCCGCCGGCCTGTTGCTGCTGTTGCGCCTGCTGGTCAAGCAAAAGGAGCTGTATCAGGAACCGGTGGGCAACAAGCCGCCACCGCCCTGGATTCGCGGCCTGTTGATCCTGACCTGCAGCGGCGTGTCGTTTGCCCACGGCTCCAATGACGGCCAGAAAGGCATGGGCCTGATCATGCTGATTCTGGTCGGCACCTTGCCCATGGCCTACGCCCTCAACCGCGCGGTACCGGTCACCCAGACCACCCAGTTTGTCGCTGTGGCTCAAGTGACCCACGACGGTCTGGCGAAAGCCGCACCCGGCGCCTTGCCTGCCGATCCCCGCGCCGTGCTGCTGGCATACGTGCGCACCCGCGAAGCGCCGCAAGATCTGGTGCCCGCGTTGACCGGCGTGGTGGACCTGATCGCCAAGGAAGTCGGCAGCTACGGCACCTTGAACAATGTGCCGTCCCAGGCCATGCACAACGTGCGCAACGACATGTTTCTCAGCTCCGAAACCATTCGCCTGATGAATCAGCAGAAGCTGATCGACCTGCCCCAGGCCACCCGCGACAACCTCAACGCGTTCAAGCAGCAGATCGACGAAGCCACGCGTTTCATTCCGTTCTGGGTCAAGGTGGCGGTGGCGATTGCCCTGGGCCTCGGCACCTTGGTGGGCTGGCGACGGATTGTGATCACCGTCGGTGAAAAGATCGGCAAAAGCCACCTGACTTACGCGCAAGGGGCCAGCGCTGAAATGGTGACCATGGCCACCATCGGCGCCGCTGATGCGTTCGGTTTGCCGGTCTCCACCACCCACGTCCTGTCATCGGGGGTGGCCGGGGCCATGGCCGCCAACGGCAGCGGCATCCAGATGGCGACGGTTCGCAATCTGCTGCTGGCCTGGGTGTTCACGCTGCCGGCGGCGATGCTCCTGTCGGCCGGGCTGTACACGCTGTTTCACGCCCTGTTCTGAGTGCGCACCATGAAGCCGCTGCCCGCCGCCCTGCCACCCGCCGCCGCACACGCCGACCAGCGCGCGTTGCAGGCGGCGCTGAAAACGCTGTTGTTCCTGCGCCGCAAAATGCACGCCGCCGCCGGGTGCGCCGAGACCGCCCACGTCGACGAAGACTACCGCGCCAGCGCGGTCAACCTGCTGAGCTACCTGGCCCTGCGACGCCACGACATCCGGCTGTTGCAGACGCAACTGGCGGGGCTGGGATTGTCGTCGCTGGGCCGTTGCGAGCGCGATGTCATGGGCTCGGTGGACCGGGTGATCGAGGTGCTGCAACGCCTGACGACCGACAACGAGGACAGCCACTTCGCGCCCCTGGAACCTAATCCGTCGATCAACACATCGGCCTTGCAGGACCACGGCCTGGCGCTGTTCGGCGAGCATCCATGGGACCGGGCCGTGAGGATCATGGTCACCATGCCCGCCGAGGCCGCCGACGACTATCAGCAGGTGGAGCGCATGCTGGCCGCCGGCATGAGTTGCCAGCGCATCAATTGCGCCCATGACGGCCCAGACACCTGGCTGCGAATGATTGAACACCTGCGCAGCGCCAGCCAGACCCTTGGCAAACCCTGCCAGGTCGTGATGGACCTGGCCGGGCCGAAGTTGCGGACTGGCCCGTTGGCATCGCGCGCGCCGGTGCTGAAAATACGCCCGCTGCGCGATGCGTTGGGCAAGGTGCAAGCGCCCGGCGTCGCCTGCCTCACTGCCGGTGAAACACTGGGCGAGGACTGCGTGCAGGTGTCGCGCAAATGGCTCAGTCATCTGCACATCGGCGACGTCATCGCATTCAGGGATGCCCGCGAGGCCAAGCGCCGGATGCAGGTCACGGACATCGACGACGCCGGTTGCCGGGTGGCGCTGAACAAGGCCGCGTACCTGGTGCCCGGCACCGTCCTGAAGATCGAGGGCGCGCCGGGGCGCAAGGCGTCCGGCAAGGTGATCGCAGTGCCAGCCCGGCCCTGTTCGATCAAACTGTACGAAGGCGACACGCTGATCCTCGAACACGGCGAGGGAGAAGGCCAGCCCGCGCGCCTCGATCAGACGGGTACCTTGATCGCCCCGGCGCGCATCAGTTGTGATTCGCCTGCCGTGTTCAAGGCGGCGGCGGGCGACCCGATCTGGTTCGATGACGGAAAGATCGGTGGCGTAGTCCTGTCCAGCGCCGGCGACACCCTCGAGATCAGGATCGAGCACGCCCCCGACGGGGTGAAACTCAAGGCCGACAAAGGCATTAATCTGCCGGCCACCGACCTGAAACTCGACGCGCTGTCCGAAGATGACCTGCTTGCCCTGGCGTTCGCCGCGCAGCATGCGGACATCGTTGAGCTGTCGTTCGTCAATCAGGCGGATGACGTGCGCTCATTGCTGGCGCACCTGGAACGGCTGGACGCGCGGCACCTGGGTGTGGTCCTGAAAATCGAGACCCGGGCCGGCTTCGAAAACCTCCCCGAATTGCTGCTCGCCGGCATGGCCATTCCGCGCCTGGGGGTGATGATTGCCCGCGGCGACCTGGCCGTGGAATCCGGCTTTGAACGCACGGCTGAGATCCAGGAAGAAATCCTGTGCCTGTGCGAAGCGGCGCACGTGCCGGTGATCTGGGCCACGCAGGTGCTGGAAACCCTGGCCAAGACCGGCGCGCCGACCCGGGCGGAAATCACCGACGCGGCCATGGGGGTTCGCGCCGAGTGCGTGATGCTCAACAAAGGCCCGCACATTCTCAAGGCCATTGCGACCCTGGACGATCTGCTCAGACGGATGCAACCGCACCACGACAAGAAGCGCGACATGATGCGCAAGCTGCGCGTGGCGTCATCGTCCGGCCGTTCAGGATAAATCGGCCGGGGTCTGCTACGCTGCCCCCGCTTGATGGCGGTCCATGGGTCAGCCTCTGCCAGCCCATGGTCGATTCAGGCATGAACGCTCGCACAGCCGCGGGCGGTTCTGGTATTTACCGCTGTGAACAGACGATCCCCAACCCTTTGATGGAGGAATTGCTCGTGACAATCAAAATCGAAAAGGCAGTGTGCGGCCCCGACTGGCTCGTCAGACTGGATAACTACCCCGTCACCTTTCGCAGCATGGCCGAGGCCATGGAATTCGCCGACACCCTCAAATCCCGAATAGAGGCCCCGCACCCGCTGCCCGTGGTTGCCTGAATCTACCCAGCCTGATCTCGCCTACCTGTCCGCTCCCACGGGATCAGCGTTCAGTCGCAGCTTTTGCGGCAACGCCGACCACATGTAGGAGCGAACATGTTCGCGAAGCGATGTGCCGGGCGATGAATGACGTAGACAGTCAAGCCCCCTTCGCAAACAAGTTCGCTCCTACAGGTGGGTGCCTGGCCTGGGCATCAGACGAACGCAGAACCCGTTGTTCATCGCGCCCACGCTCCCTCCCACGCTGGTTCTCGGACGCCAACCAAGGCTGATCACCCTACCCCGCGCTCTGCACCAATCATCCACACCCCGGAACTCCTCGTCGGCGGCAGGCTCTTTTGCTTACACCAGCGAGGGATGAGCCATGGCCGACGCTTTGGACGAATACAACCGAAAGCGCGACTTCGATGCCACGCCGGAGCCGTCCGGCGCCAGCCAGACAAAACCCAGGCGCTCGTCCAAGAAAACCCGGGCCGCCCACGCCCTGCAGTTCTGCATCCAGAAGCACGACGCCAGCCGGCTGCATTACGATTTCCGCCTGGAGCTGGACGGCACCCTGAAAAGCTGGGCCGTGCCCAAGGGGCCGTCCCTGGACCCCAAGGCCAAACGCCTGGCGGTTCATGTCGAAGATCACCCCATTGACTACGCCACCTTCGAAGGCAGCATCCCCGAAGGGCACTACGGCGCGGGCGAGGTCATCGTCTGGGACCGTGGGGTCTGGGTGCCGCTCACCGACCCGGCCGAGGCCTACGCCAAGGGCCGGCTGAAATTCGAGCTCAAGGGCGAAAAGCTCGGCGGCGTCTGGAACCTGGTCAAGACCCACATCGCCGGCAAGCAGGAACAGTGGTTCCTGATCAAGCACCAGGATGAATTCGCCCGTCCGGAAACCGAGTACGACGTGGTCAAGACAGAACCCCACAGCGTGCTCAGCGAGCGCTCCATCGTCGCCAAAAAACGGGGTGGCAAATCTGCTTCGCCCAAGCCGGTGGAAAAAGTCCCCGCCCCCCGCAGCAAACCCGGCAAGGCCGTACTGGACGGCGCGCAATCGGCCGATCTGCCGGAGAGCATCAAGCCGGAGCTGGCGACGCTGGTGGAATCGGCCCCCGAGGGCGACTGGCGCTACGAAATCAAGTTTGACGGCTATCGGGTCATGGCCCGGATCGACCACGGCAAGGTGCAGCTGTTCACCCGCAACGGTCACGACTGGACCCACAAGCTGCCGCGTCAGGCCGAAGCCCTGGCCAGCCTCGGTCTGGAATCAGGCTGGCTCGACGGCGAGGTGGTGGTGGCCAACGACGACGGTGTCCCGGATTTTCAGGCGCTGCAAAACGCGTTTGAAGCCAACCGCAGCGGCCACATCGTTTACTACCTGTTCGACATTCCCTTCCTCAACGGCATGGACCTGCGGGACGTCCCCGTGGAACAGCGGCGTGCCGCGCTGGCCAAGGTGCTGGAACGCAGCGAAGACGAGGTGCTGCGCTTCTCCGAGGACCTCGGTGAAGAACCCGATGCCCTGCTCAACAGCGCCTGCCAGATGAAAATGGAGGGGCTGATCGGCAAGCGTGTCGGCAGCACGTACGTGTCCCGACGCAGCAACGACTGGATCAAACTCAAGTGCAAACGCCGTCAGGAATTCGTGGTCGTGGGCTACACCGAACCCAAGGGCGCGCGCAGTAAATTCGGCGCGTTGTTGCTGGGGCTGCATGACGCCGACAGCGGCGAACTGCGGTTTGCCGGCAAGGTCGGCACCGGGTTCAACGAAGCCACGCTCAAGACCATTTACGATCAGTTGCTGCCACTGGAGATCAAGAGCAGCGCCGTGGTCAATCCGCCCACCGGCTTTGAAGCCAAGGGCGTGCACTGGCTCAAACCGGTGCTGCTGGCCGAGATTGCGTTTGCCGAGATCACCAAGGACGGCTCTGTACGTCACGCGGTCTTCCATGGCATGCGCACCGACAAGCCGGCCAAGGCCATCACCGAGGAGCGCCCGGCATCGGCGTCTGAGGCCGGGAAGCCTGCCGCCACGAAAAAGCCCGCGAAGGCCAAACCGCCAGCGGATAAAGCCGAGGTCGTCAAACCTCGCCCGAGCAAAAACACCGCCGCCGCCACTCCGGGCAAGATTCGGCTGACCCACCCCGAACGCGTGATCGATCCGGTGAGCGGCGCCACCAAGCGCGACATCGCTGATTACTACATCAGCGTGTCCGACTGGTTACTGCCGCAACTGGCGAATCGGCCGGTGGCGCTAGTGCGGGCACCGGAGGGTATCGCCGGGCAGCTGTTTTTTCAGAAGAACGCCGAAGGCCTGGCCATCCCCGGCATCGAGACCATGGGCAAGGCATACACCGGCCACCCGGTGATGCTGATCAATAACGTCGAGGCGCTGATCGGCGCGGTGCAGATGAGCACCATCGAGCTGCACAGCTGGAACGCCGTCTCCAAAGACCTGGAGCGGCCGGACCGCTTCATCCTCGACCTCGACCCGGATCCCGCCCTGCCATGGAAAAGCATGGTCGAAGCCACCCAATTGACGCTGACCGTGCTCGATGAACTGGGCCTCACCACCTTCCTCAAGACCAGCGGCGGCAAGGGCATTCACCTGGTGGTGCCGCTGACGCCGAAGGATGACTGGGACGCGGTCAAGAATTTCAGCCACGCCATCGTCAAGCACATCGCCAAGCTGCTGCCTGATCGCTTCTCGGCGGTGTCGGGGCCGAAGAACCGAGTCGGGCGCATCTTCGTCGACTACCTGCGCAACGGCCTGGGCGCCACCACCATTTGCGCGTACGCCGCGCGCACCCGGGAAGGCCTGCCGGTGTCGGTGCCGATCTTTCGTGAAGAGCTGCTGGAGATCAAAGGCGCCAACGTCTGGAACATCCACAACCTGCACGAACGACTGGCCCAGCTGGACAGCGACCCGTGGGCCGACCTGGGCAAGACACGGCAAACCATCACGGCGGACATGCGCAGGCGTGTCGGGCTCAAATAGATACTTCAATGGAGAAAGACCGGGCGCCTGCCTCAGGCGCCTGATTCTCACGGAGCTGACAGCATGGCGGGAGGGAGCGTGCTCGCGATCCTCAGCGTCGCTTCGACACCTGACGCCCCAGCTCAAACCCCAGCGACAGCGCGATCAACAAGGTCGAGCCCAGCGCCAGTTTGAAGCTGAAGCGCTGTCGCTCGGTGATCACCGACACCGCTTCGACCTCCTCTTCCGCCAACCCTGCGGTCTCGGCTTTGGACTGTTCGCTGCGGCGCTCCGGATCGTCCGGTTTCATCGGCGCCGACAGCGGGTATTCCGGGGTGTCATCCAGCACAGGCCCCTGCTCAGCGTCGGTCTGCCCTGTCGTCAGCTCAGTGTCGGGCGTGGCCGGGGCGGGTTGATCCGGTTGCTGCGGGTCGTTCTGCGCATTTCTGTCGTCTGCAACGGTGGTCATGGCATGTGCCCTCTGGCGTATGAGTGCGTTGGACTGAAACCGGGCCGGGGTGGTGCCTGCCACATGACGAATGGTGGGCCGTGGCGCGCGCCCCCAGGGCGGCCAGCTCACCTTTTCAGCCAGCGATGAGCGAGCACCAGCGCCCGGGCACGGGCTTCGGCAAAGGTCAGCCAGTTGCCACTCTCTTCGCCAATCTTGTTCAACGCCACGCCACTGGTCTGCCAGATCGTGATTCCGATGGGCGCCATGCTCAACGGGCTGCCCCAAATGAAATCGATTTTCGCGACCTCCCCGTTCGGATGGGTGAAGCTGATGGGATAGGGACGTTCAACATTCGATTGCATGGTTTCTTCCTGATCCAGCGGAATGCCAGACACAAGAGATAGCTCACAATCCGGGGTTCGCCATGGGGCTGCGGTGGCCGGGCCGCCGTTCACTGGCGCGAGGCGTGATCGGACTGGGCATCGTTCTGCACGTCGGTTGACCGGCGCCCGTGGGGCGTGTCGGCTGCCAGCCGGCTGGCGTGGTCGCGCAGCTGGCGTTCGCGCTCCTGCAGTGTGAGCACCATGCGCGTCGCCTTCTCGGCATGACGGTGGTAAGCCGTGTGGGCGAGATCGGCCGCGATTTCCATCAGCTGCAGCTCCAGCGCCCTTAGCTCGTTGGCGACGTCAGCCAGGTCCTGACCCAGAGTGTTTCTACGCTTGCGCTTCCACATGAATGTCCCGTCGCCCTCCGCTGAATGGATCACAAAGGTGGCCTGTCCCGTGATCGAACGGTCAGCGCACCTTTGCCCTGCAGGGAGATACGGCTGAGATCGACAAATGGATGCAGCTGCGTGCAATCGTGGGCAAAAAAAACCGACGCGCCGGGGTCAGGCGCGTTTGGCGGTGCGCCGGGACAGCCAGTCCGTCACGGCGACGGGGTCCATGGGCCTGGCGATCAGGAACCCCTGCACTTCGTGACAGCCCCAGGTTTTCACCAGTTGAAAGCTTTCCTGGGTTTCGACGCCTTCGGCCACGACCCGGTAGCCCAACGAAGTGCCCAGATGAATCAGGGTGCGCACCAGGCACTGGGTCTTTTCGCTGTGCGCCAGGTTGTCGATCAGCGATTGATCCAGCTTGACCACCCGGGCCGGCAGTTGCTGCAGGTGGGACCAGTTGCTGTAGCCGGTGCCGAAATCATCGATGGCGATCTCCACCCCGCTGTCGCACAAACGGTCCAGGTGCTTGACGACGGTGTCGAAGGCGACGATACGCGCGCTTTCGGTGACTTCGACTTCAAGCAAGTGGGGGTCCACGTCCGCCTTTTTCGTCAGCGCAATGAGCGCATCGGTGAAGTGCGGCGACTCCAGGTCGTTGACCGTGGCATTGATCGACACCTTGAAGCGCAGCCCCGCACGTTGCCACTGCGCCGCCTGGGTGATGGCGGTGCGCAACACCCACAGGCTGAGCTGGCCCATGAGCGCGGTTTTCTCCGCCAGCGGAATGAATTCCGCCGGGGACACCGCGCCCAGCGTCGGATGTTCCCAGCGCAGCAGCGCTTCCACCGACGTGCATTCGCCGGTGGTCATGTGGATCCGGGGCTGGTAGACCAGCCGCAGTTGATCGTTGCTCTGCATGGCGGTGATCAACGAACGCAGCAGCGTAAAGGTGCGCTGTTGCTGGGTGTCCAGCGTGCGCTCGTAGTGTCCCCAGCCGGGCAGCTTGCCTCGCGCATCGTCGGCGGCACTGATCGCCAGGCGCAGGGACTGCCGGGACGACAGACCCGCCTGCTCCACCCCCAGCAGACCGATGCCCACGGTCATCAACAACGGAATGTCCTGACACACCACCGGTGTCTTGAAGTCATTGACGATGGCCTGGCACTGCGCTTCGCCGGTGTGGGCCGGCAGCAGCAGGCCGAAGCGGGTCGGGCCGATCTTGTACAACCGGCACGTGCCAGGCATCAGCGCCAGCAGGCGGTCCTTGATAGCCACCATCAGGCTGCTGGAAAAGTCGTAGCCCAGGGTCTTGACCACGTCATTGAAAAAGCCCGGCGAGAGGATGTCGATCGCCGCGATGAAGTGATCAGGCGCGTCCAGCCGGGCCGCCACGATGTCTTCTTCAAAGCGCAGGCGGTTGTGAAGCCCGGTGTTGACGTCCACGTAGTTCCGGGAGCGCAACGCCATGATCCGGGTCATCACCAGACCCGTCAGCTGGGTGAGCATCAACCGGTCTTCGGCGCTCATCGGCGGTCTGGGCACGGTATCGATAAGGCACAGGGTGCCCAGGCCCAGGCCGTCGTATGTGGTCAGCGGCTCGCCGGCGTAGTACCGGATATTGGGCATGCCGGTGACCAGCGGGTTGTCCCGGAAGCGGGGATCGAGGGTGGCGTCCGGCACCTCGAGAAACTCATGGGTGTGCAGGGTGTAGGCGCAGAACGACTCAGCGCGTGGGGTGTGGTCGGCGCGCAGGCCGACTTTGGCGATAAACCATTGCCGGTGCTGGTCAACGATGGAAATGAGCACGATGGGCGCCCGAAAGTATGCGACGCAGATCGCGATGATCTGGTCGAATGCCTCGTCGCGCTCATGATCGAGCAGGCACAGCTCTTCGATTCGTTGACACCGTTGTGCTTCGATCGATAGCGGGTCTTCAGGGTGTTCCATCGTATTACTCAAGGGCTGCCGTTTACGGGTGCATGAATCAATAGGCCACTTCGAGCGTCGGGTAACGGACTTTTGACTCGACATGAAGTGATAGCGTTGCGCCACTTTGCCGATCATACACGGCAAATGCAGGGCCATTCCATGGATAAAGCGCGCCCGGCCCCTGACGCCGATCAATGGACATTCAGCGCCGCGATGACGCCGGCTCGCAAGGCCGCGCCCTCCCCGACTGCCCTTTGCGGCCTACGACAACTGATTGGCGAACCTGCCCACGGCGTCCACCACCCGGCGCGCCCCGTCCTGAATCTCGACGATGACCTCACCGGCCTGGGTGGCCAGGTGCAAGCCCTGTTCCGCCTGCTGTTTGCTGTTGGCCATCTCGCCGACCGTTTCGTTGACCAACTTCTGGTTCTGCAGGACCACGGCGGCGATTTCCTCGGTGGCGGTACTGGTACGCCCCGCCAGCTGGCGGACTTCATCGGCCACCACGGCGAACCCGCGCCCTTGCTCGCCGGCCCGGGCCGCTTCGATGGCGGCGTTCAGCGCCAGCAGGTTGGTTTGCTGGGCGATGCTGCTGATGGTCTGAATGATGGAGCTGATCAACAGGGACTGTTTGCCCAACGCCTCGACACCACCGGACGCGGCCTGCATGTCGTTGGCGATCTTTTGCATGGTCAATACGGTGTCGTTGACCACCACCGCGCCCCGCTGGGCGCTGACATCGGTCTGTTGGGATATCTGGAAGGCCGTCTCTGCCGCCGTGCCGACTTCCTGTTCGCGCCTTACCTGGTCGGAGACCACGGTCGCGAACTTGACCACCTTGTGCAGGTTGCCTTCGGTGTCGTAGACCGGGTTGTAGGTGGCCTCCAGCCAGACCGTCTGGCCGTGGGCATCGACCCGTTCGAAGCGACCGGCGACAAACTCGCCCCGGTTCAGCGTCGCCCAGAATTCCTTGTACTTGGGCGAGTTCGTCTCCTCGGGGTGGCAGAAAATCCGGTGATGGCTGCCCTTGGCCTGGCTGAGGCTGTAACCCATGGCTTTGAGGAACTGGTCGTTGGCGGTCAGCACATGCCCTTTCAGGTCGAATTCAATGACCGCCGTCGAACGCAGCAGCGCCTCGATGAATGACGAATTCTCGGAAGCTTTCTCCAGCCGCTCGGTGATGTCGGTGGCAAAACAGACGACGTGGCTCAGAGCCCCCGTGGCGTCTTTGACCGGTTGGCAATGCGCGCGTATCCAGACCAGTGAACCGTCGGCGTGCAGATAACGGTATTCATCCGTGATGGAACGACCCGTCGCCACTGCCGTACGAAAATCCTGGAAGCACTTCAGCTTGGTCACGTAGGGCGGCACGATCTCAGACATGGGCCGTCCCTGCAGTTGAGCCGGTGTCTGGCCCAGTGCCGATGCAAAGTTGTCGTTGCAGGAGATGACAGTGAACGTAGGGTCGATGCTCAGCGTAAGCATCTCGCGCTCCACGCCATCGCGCAGCTGCCGCAGCTCCAGCAATTCAGCGGCTTGTGCATCCAGCTGCATTTTGAGTTTTCTGTTAAACATCGGCGATAGCCTCCTTTCTGGTCATGTAGGAGGTATCGGCTACTGCTGTAGCATTTTGAAAAAAATCCGACGGGCGTCACACAATCCCTTTTCAAACCGGATGGGCTACACCCCGTGCGGACCGCGGGCTGCGCAGATTCTGGTGCAATGGCGTGCAAGTGAGTGCAAGGGTTCATGACGGCTGCGCCGCCAATCGCGGGACAAGCCACGCTCCCACGGCCTTCGGCCAGAATCAAAAGCCGCCACGGGCCGCTTCGGCCAGCATCAAAGCTCGGGCGCACACGGATTCGCTTCTGCCGAAGGCGTGGGAGCTGGCTTGCCTGCGATCTGGCGCGAAGCGGCAGTAAACCGTGCAAACTCGGTATGTCTGATACACCTCGGTCGCCTGGTTTCATGACGGCTGCGCCGCCAATCGCGGGACAAGCCACGCTCCCACGGCCTCCGGCCAGAATCAAAAGCCGACGGGCCGCTTCGGCCAGAATCAAAAGCCGCCACGGACCGCATCGGCCTGCATCAAACGACCGGCGCACACCGAACCGCTTCTGCCGAAGGCGTGGGAGCTGGCTGGCCTGCGATCTGGCGCGAAGCGGCAGCAAACCGTGCAAACGCGGTATGTCTGATACACCTCGGTCGCCTGGTTTCATGACGGCTGCGCCGCCAATCGCGGGACAAGCCACGCTCCCACG
>NZ_JBEGED010000016.1:0-17856 GCF_040202885.1 Xanthomonas sp. WHRI 1810A | reverse complement strand
ACGGCCTCCGGCCAGAATCAAAAGCCGACGGTCCGCTTCGGCCAGAATCAAACGCCGCCACGGACCGCATCGGCCTGCATCAAACGACCGGCGCACACCGAACTGCTTCTGCCGAAGGCGTGGGAGCTGGCTTGCCTGCGATCTGGCGCGAAGCGGCAGCAAACCATGCAAACTCGGTATGTCTGATACACCTCGGGCGTCTGGTTTCATGACGGCTGCGCCGCCAATCGCGGGACAAGCCACGCTCCCACGGCCTCCGGCCAGAATCAAACGCCGCCACGGGCCACTTCGGCCAGGATCAAACGCCGCCACGGTCCGCTTCGGCCAGCATCAAAAGCCAGCCGCACACCGAACTGCTTCTGTCCGGAGGGCGTAGGAGCGCGCTTGCCCGCGAAGAGGTCGGTACATCCGCCATATCTCCAGCGCCTGAACCGACGCAATCGCGGGCAAGCGCGCTCCTACAGGATGTGGATCTGCCTCAGCCCCCCAGGTCTTCCCAGTACGGTGGCGTGCCGATGGCGTTCAGGAAGTAGTCCCAGACCACCCGGACTTTCTGCGAGCGCAGGCGGTTTTCGGGGGAGATGAGGTGGATCTGGCTGGGCGACGGCTCCACCGCGCCGACCCAGTCGGGCAGCAGACGGACCATGTCACCCCGCTGGAAGCTTTCTTTGCTGAACAGCCAGGACGGGAAAAACACGATGCCCCTGCCCGCCAGCGACGCCTGCAACAGCACTTCGCCGTTGTTGCTGCGCAGCGGGCCTTGGACGTCGATGATCTCGGTCATGTCCCCGTCCGGACGACCGAAATACCAGCGCTGCGCCCCGGCGGCCCCGCGGTAGACCAGGCAGGCGTGGTGGCGCAGGTCCTGGGGCGAATGCGGCACGCCGTGGGTGGCCAGATAGTCAGCGCTGGCCGCCAGCACGTAATGCTGATCGCAGATTTTGCGGCCGATCAGCCCGGAGTCCTCCAGACGCCCGACCCGAAACGTGATGTCGATGCCCTCTTGCACCGGGTCGATAAAGGCATCGGTCACTGTCAGCTCGACGGTCAGCTCCGGGTACTGCGCGTACAGCCCGTCCAGCAGCTTGACAATGTGCAGGTGCCCCAACGCCACCGGCGCATTGATCCGTACCAGCCCGCGAATGCCCCCGGTCTTGCCGGCCACGTCTTCGTTGGCAGCGTCCAGCAACTCCAGGATCTCGCGAATCTGCACGTAATACCGCTCGCCGGCGTCCGTCAGCTTCACCGCCCGGGTGTTGCGGTACAGCAATTGCTGGCCGATTTCCCGCTCCAGCGCGGCAATGAAGCGCGACACCGACGACGCCGGGACCTGAAAGTGGCGCGCCGTGGCAGAGAAGCTGCCCGTGACCGCCACCATCGCGAAAAAGCGGTGGGCTTTGAGGTGCATGTGAAGGATCTCTCGGAAGGCTCAGCAAGCAACAGGCGGCGCCATGTTCGCGCGGCCATTGCGATAAACGCAATAGTATTTTGCTGGCACGTTCCATTGTGGCTGTTTGAGCAACACCCTACCCTGATGGCCTCTTTCACCATGATCGGCCGTGTTCAGCGAAGGGGGTTCAAGCCGGGGTTTAAATACCCTCACCTCAGCCCGACGCAGACACCCGACGGAGCCCCATTTTTCATGATCAATCTTTTCGAGCAGTACAACCTGGGCAACATCGCACTGAGCAACCGCATCGTCATGGCGCCGATGACCCGCTCCCGCGCCCCGGAAGACGTCGCCACCGAGCAAATTGCCCTGCATTACACCCAGCGCGGCACGGCCGGCCTGATCGTTTCCGAAGGCACGCCGATTTCCCGCGAGGGCCAGGGATACCTGTTCAATCCCGGCATTTTCAGCCCGGAACAGATTGCCGGCTGGAAGCTGGTGACCGATTCAGTACGCAGCGTCGGCGGCAAGATGTTCGCCCAGCTGTGGCACGTGGGCCGTGTGTCCCACACCTCGCTGCAGATCGACGGCAAGGCGCCGGTCAGTTCCACCCACAAGCCAGCTGAAGGCGCGGTGGCGTTCGCTTACACCGAAGACGGCGAACCGGGCTTCGTCCCGACCTCCACGCCACGTCCACTGACCACCGAAGAAGTCGGTCGTGTGGTTCAGGACTTCGCCCAGGCCGCCGCTAACGCCATCGAAGCCGGTTTTGAAGGCGTGGAAATCCACGGCGCCAACGGCTACCTGCTGGAGCAGTTCCTCAATCCGCAGGTCAATGACCGCACCGACCGCTACGGCGCGCAGAACCTCGACGACCGCCTGCGCTTCGTGTTTGAAGTGGTGGACGCGGTGTGTGCGCGGATCGGTGCCGATCGGGTCGGCATCCGCATCTCGCCCTACGGCCAGCTGTTCGACATGCCGCTCTACCCGGAAATCGACGACACCTATTCGGCCCTCTGCCAGGGCATGAGCGAGCGCAAGATCGCCTACGTCCACGTCATGGACCAGACGCATTTCTTCATGGCCGGTGAAAGTTCTGCCGCCCAGGAAGAAGCGCTGCGCAAGCTGCTCAAGCACTGCAAGACGCAATTGGGTGAGACGGCGCTGATCCTGGCCGGCGACATGACCCTGGAACGTGCTCAGGACCTGATCGACGCGGGCCTGATCGACCTGGCCGCCTTCGGACAGCCCTTCATCGGCAACCCGGACCTGGTGGCGCGTTTGAAAAACGGCTGGCCGCTGACGGTTCCGGACCGTGATACCTATTACGGTGGCGACGCCAAGGGTTACGTGGATTACCCGGCTTACGTGGCGGGCTGATTCACGTTGTTCGGGCCGGCCTCAAACCGGCCCGGACGCTTTGTGCAGCGTGACCTCAAAACAACATCCCCCCGATTCCCGCCCGCTCAACGTCACCGTCCATTGCTGATTGGCGCAGATGCGCTGCACCAGCGACAAGCCCAGCCCCAACCCCTGCCCGCGCTGCTCGTCGCCCCTGACGAAGGGCTGAAACATGGCCTCGCGCTGGTCCTCCGGGATGCCAATGCCGCTGTCTTCCACGGTGAAACCGGTGGCCGTCAACGTCAGCCGGATGAAGCCCTGATCGGTGTAATGCCAGGCGTTGCGCAGCAGATTGCCCATCACCGAGCGCAGCAAGGTGCCGTTGTACAAAGTGCTGCTCTCATGCTGTGGCCGGTAATCAAAGGTCAGGCCTTTTTCCGCAATCGGCCCTTGCCACAGTTCGCTCAGTTCTTGCGCGACCTGGGTCACGGTGGACTGCTTGCCGCCCTGTGAATGGCGGCCTTCGGTGCGCGCCAGCAGCAGGAAGGTTTCGATCAGCTGCTTCATGCCCAACGTGGCAGTGTTGATGCGCCGCACCTGCGCCCGGGAGCGCTCATCCAGCGTGGGGTGTTCCAGCAACAGCTCACACGACGAGGCCAGCACCATCAACGGCGTGCGCAGCTCATGGCTGACGTCGCTGGTGAACAGCTTCTCGCGCCCCAGCGTGCCGCGCAGCCGGCCCAGGGTTTCGTCGAAGGACATCGCCAGCGCCCCGACTTCGTCCTTGGCGTAGTCGTCGGCCAGGGTCGGCGCCCACTCCAGCAATTGATCCCGGTGCCGCACCTGCCCGGCCAGCCGCGACACCGGCGCCATGACCCGAGAAGCCAGCAGGCGCCCCAGCAGCACGGCCAGCAGCACGCTCAAGATAAAGCCGATCAGCACGACGCCCAGCAGAATCCGTTCGCGCTTGGCGAAACTGCGCTGGTCGCGCAGCAGGACGTAACGCCGGTCATCGATGATCTGGACGAACGCATAGAAGGCCTTGGTCCCGCGCCGGAACTCCTGAAAACCCGGCATCAAGCCCTTGAGGTCGTCGGTCAGCGCCAGGTCATCCCTGCCGTCCTGGGCGTAAAACAGCTCGTCCTTGTCCGGCCGATGACGCCAGTCGCTGGTGTCTTCCATCATCAGCAGGCGGTGCAGATTGCCGCTCAGGCTGATGGTTGTCAGGCGTTTCTCCACCACGTGTACGGTGGCAATGATGCCGATGGCGAACACGCCCGCGACCACGGCGCTCATGAGCGCAAACACGATCACGATGCGTTGCTTCAAGCTGTGTTTGATGTCCATGGAGTTCCGTGCAAATGCCAGTCTTGACCGTGCGCCGAACGGGTTCGGGGGCTGCGGTGGGTCACGCCGATGTCCGTTGCGCAGCGGATTATCGGGCCTGGCATGTCATTGTTTTGTCAAATGAATGAATCATTCCGGTCAAGGCGTGTGGACAGTGCCGCCCCGTAAGGCGGGTCGCAGCATCAGCATGAGGACGGCGCAACCGGCCATCAGCACGCAGGTGACAATAAACACCACCGGCATCCCGTAATGCCCCCCCAGGTAACCGCCGGTCAACGGCCCCAGCACCTGGCCCACGTACTGGCAGGACGTGGAATAACCCAGCATCCGTCCGGCCACGCTGTCGGGCACGGCGTGCCGGATGATGGCGGCGATGCACGGTAGCAGGCCGCCCAATGCAATGCCCATCACAAACCGCAGCGCCACCAGTTGCCAGGCGTTGCTGACCAACGCCTGGGGGATCAAGGTGAGTGCGGCCGCTGCCAGGCAGACCATCACCACTTTCCAGTGCCCGACCCGGTCGGCCAGCTTGCCGATGCGCGAGGCCGACAGCACGCTGGCCAGCGCCGTGGCCGACATCACCAGCCCGGCCATCAGGGTGACGTTTTCGGTGTGCAGCTGGGTCAGGTAAACGGTGATGATCGGCTCGATGGACATGATCGAAAACATCACCAGGCACGCCACCACCAGCATGGTGATGACCGGCACTTTGTCGTGGATCACCTGCCACGGACGAATCGCCGGGGGCCGCTGCTCGCCCGTAGCGCGTTTGGGCCGGGGCGCTTCCTTCATCAGGAACAGGGTGGCCAGGAAGGTGATGAAGATCACCCCGCCGGCCAGGAAGAAGGTATTGCGGATGCCGATCAGCGGCGGCAGGAACCCGCCGATCAAGGGCCCGGCCAGATTGCCCGCCATGATCCCCGACGACAGCATGCCCAAGGCCCAGCCGGAACGGTCGCGAGGGGTTTGTGTCGCCACCAGGATGGTAGCGCCCGAGGCATAGCCGCCGAGCAATCCGGCCAGCAAGCGCAGGCCGACCAGTTGCCAGATATTCTCCGCCAGCCCGATCAGCGACATCGCCACCGCCATGCCCAGGCTGGCGCGGATCAGCATCAGCTTGCGCCCGTAGCGGTCACCGAGTCGCCCCCACAACGGCGCGGTCAGTGCCGCCGACAGAAACGTCGCGCCGAACGCCACCCCTGACCACTGTACGATGGCCGCTTGATCGGTGACCCCCAGGTGCTCGACATACAACGGCAGAAACGGCAGCAACAGCGTCATCGCGACGATGGTGGTGAACGCACCGAACACGCACACCACCAGGTTGCGTTTCCAGTGCAGTTCGGCAATGCCTTGATCCGGGGCGGCGCTCATCTGAAGTCCATCAGTGATAAAGCGCTCACGTTAGAGGGTGCGCGGGCATAAAGAAAATTCATGTTGTTTATGAGGTGGATTCCTGCCGGGAATGTGTAGACCCTGCGGTCTCTGTAGGCGCGAACTGGTTCGCGAAGCTTTGTACCTGACCCACCGCGCCGGCCGCTTCGCCAACGAGTTGGCTCCTACGGAGGCCTCGCAGGTTTCGGTCGGACGGTTTTGTGTCCGCGCGCTTCTCCACGCTCTGCATTTAACGCAGACTCTCCCCCTCTTCTTCAAACACCGGGCGCGCTGTGGACCGTATTCAGGAAATGACCATCTTTGTGGCCGTGGCCGAGCAGGCGAGTTTTGCCGCGGTGGCCCGGCATTTTGTGGTGTCCACCGCCACGGTGACCCGGGCGGTGGCGCAACTGGAGCAGCGCCTCAACACGCTGCTGGTGGTGCGCACCACGCGGCAACTGCGGCTGACCGAATCCGGGCTGCGCTTTGCCGCCGATTGCCGGCGCCTGCTGGCCGATCTGAAAGAAGCCGAAAGCTCGGCCGCCGGCCTGCATGCCAGCCCCAGCGGCTTGTTGACGGTGACCGCGCCCCAGGTGTTCGGCGACCTGCACGTCACTCCGGTGATGGCCCGTTATCTGGCGCAGCACCCGGACGTCGAGATTCGCGGCCTGCTCACCGACCGCGTGGCCCACGTGCTGGACGAAGGCATCGACGTGGCCGTGCGCATCGGCCCGCTGCCGGATTCCTCGCTGACCGCGATCCAGGTCGGCAGCGTGCGGCGCATGGTCTGCGCCTCGCCCGCCTATCTGGCCGCCCACGGCACCCCGCAACACCCCCGCGAGCTGATCGAGCGCGACACCATCAGCGCGGTGATGGCCGAGCGCAGCAGCGACTGGCTGTTCAGCATCGACGGCCAGCACCAGGCGATCAACGTCGCGTCACGTCTGGCCCTGACCTCGTTCACCGCCGCCATCCACGCCACCCTCGACGGCTGGGGGTTGACGCAGGTGCCGTCGTACCAGATCCGCGCGCACTTGCAGGCCGGGCGCCTGTGTGCCGTGCTCGAAGCGTTCGAGCTGCCGACCTTGCCGGTGCACGTGGTCTACGCCCAGGGGCGCAAGGGCTCGTCGAAAGTCCGCTCGTTCGTGGATTTCTGCGTGACGCAGTTGCGCGCCGATCTGGCGCCCGGCGTTGCAGAAGGTGCAACGGTGGATTGAATGTTCTGGTGCTTCCCTGCAACCGGCGCCCTCCACACAATGGCGCACATCATTTGTCTGCCATCTGAGCTGTCTGCCACCTGCCACCTGCCACCTGCCACGGAGCTTTCACCATGAATCGCCAGCCGATCAAATTCTATCGCGCACCGCTGTCCGGTCATTGCCATCGGGTTCAGCTGTTGATGAGCGTCCTGGGGCTGGAATACGACATCGTCGAAGTCGATCTGGCAGGCGGCGAGCACAAGCGCGCGCCGTTCCTGCAGCTCAATGCGTTCGGTCAGGTGCCGGTGATCGACGACAACGGCCTGGTGCTGGCCGATTCCAACGCCATCCTCGTGTACCTGGCCAAACACTACGGCGGCGAGCTGTGGTTGCCGGACGATGCGGTGGGGGCGGCTCACGTGCAGCGCTGGCTGTCGGCGGCGGCCGGTCCCGTGGCGTACGGGTTGTGCCGGGCGCGGCTGGTGACGGTGTTCGGCGCGCCTTACGATCCGGAGGAAGTGATCGCCCACGGCCATCAGTTTCTGAAGGTCATGGAGCAGGAACTGGATCGGCGTGAGTGGCTGGCGGGCGAAACGGCGACCCTGGCCGACATCGCCCATTACGCCTACGTCGCCCATGCGCCGGAGGGCAACGTGTCGCTGGACGCCTACCCGAACGTGCGCGCGTGGCTCACGCGGGTGGAAGGGATTGAGGGCTTCGTGCCGATGGGCAGGTCGGTTGCGGGGTTGGTGGCGGCTGCGAACAGGCCGCCTCTGTAGGAGCCAACTTGTTGGCGAAGCGATCAACGCGGCGTGCCAGGTTCATCGCTTCGCGAATAAATTCGCTCCTACAGGGATTTGCATTTGCTCGCTGATGCGGAGTGAATGACCATCCCGTGGGGGCGGACGATCTACAGGGATGCCAGGGCGATCAGCCTTATTTGTTGTCCAGCGCATGCTGGGCCGCTTGTTCGATCAGCGCCGCCACTTCCTTGGGGTGGGACTCGTAGACCGCGTGGCTGGCGCCGTCGATTTCGATGGTGTGGCTGTTGGCGCGTTTGGCGTACATGCGTTCCAGGTCGGGGTTGATGATGCGATCAGACTTGGCCACGGCGTACCAGCTAGGCTTGGTCTTCCAGGCCGCTACCGTGGCGGGCGTGGTGAACACGGAGGCGGCGGTCAGCGCCTGGGCATTGGCTTCAAACTCGGCCTGGGCCTTGGGCAGGTCAGCCGCAAAGTCCGCCGGGTAGAACGCCGGATCGAGATAGAGGAAACCGTCGTCGGTCTTCTTGATCGCCTTGGTGGCGTTTGGGAACAGCTTGCCGTTTGCCGCCTCGGTCTCACCGACATCCAGCGCGTGGGCGGCGATGTAGACCAGGCCCGCCACGTGGGCGTCTTCACCGGCGTTGGAGATCACGGCGCCGCCATAGCTGTGGCCTACCAGAATCGTCGGGCCGTCCTGCATCGCCAGGATGCGCTTGACCGCGGTCACGTCGTTGTCGAACGAGGTCAGCGGGTGCGCGGCGACGGACACGTGATAACCGTCTTTGACCAGGATGTCGTAGACCGGCTTCCAGCCTGCGCCGTTCACGAAGGCGCCGTGCACCAGCACGATGTTGTGGACCGGGGCCGGCGCGGCATTGACGCTGCCCACCGCGGCGAATGCGAGGGCGACGGCGGCGAACAGGGAGCGTGCGTTAACTGTTTTCATCGGTTGAGGTCTCGGCTTGAGAGTGGGGGGACACATCAGGTGTCCACTCGGTTACACAAGCCAGACGCTCGTCATCGGGGGGTTATTCCATCGCCTCCGAAAAAAGTTTCAGCACGCCCCTCAGCGGCGCACCGATGACGGATGCTCGTCCGCCTGCCCCAGCATCAACATCAGCGCATCACGCTTGTCCAGCAAGTGCCGCCGCATGATGGCGTTCAGGCGCTTGCCGTCCCGGGCTTCCAGGGCCTGAATCATGTCTTCGTGATCGTGTACCGCCCGTTCCCACTTCGGCGCCTGGTAATTGGAGCGGAAACGCAGGGCCTGGAGCCGGCCATTGAGCGCCAGCCAGTGCTGACGCAGCACCGAATTGCGCGCGGCCAGGTTGATCAGGTCGTGGATCGCGCGGTTGCGCTGGTAGTAACCGGGCAAGTCATTCTGGTTCTTGCAGACCACCATGGCGTAGTGCAGCGCCTTGATCTCGTCCAGTTCCTCAAGGGTGATGCGCTCACAGGCCAGTTCCCCGGCGAACCCTTCCAGACCGCTCATCAGTTCGAAGGCCTCGCGCACCTCCATTTCCGACATTCGCGCGACGCTGGCCCCTCTGTTCGGATTGATTTCGATCAGCCCTTCGGACGCCAGCACCTTCAGCGCCTCGCGCAACGGCGTGCGGGAAATGCCCAGTGTTTCGCACAATTCGCGCTCGTTGAGTTTGGTGCCGGGGCCCAACGTGCCTTCGGTGATGAAGCTGCGCAAGTGCTCTACCACGGTGTCATGCAAGCGCTGCCGGGTCAGCTTCGGCAGCTGCCTCACGCCGTCCCTGGGCATCAAAATATCGGAATCCTGCATACAAAATCCTCACGAAGATGCGCTGGATACTAAGTCAAAAAAACCGCTTCGCCAGTTAAAAATGAGGCGTGCGAGCTGTTTTTTATTTCACGTTGACGAGGGCCCAAGGGCTGCTACTGTATTTTGCATTCAAAATACAAAAACAAGAGGCAGTCCTATGATCAAGCTCGATTTCCACCCGGCGGGTCGTCATTTCCTGCAGATTCCGGGCCCCAGCCCCGTGCCGGATCGCATCCTGCGCGCCATGAGTTACCCCACCATCGACCACCGTGGCCCCGAGTTCGCCGAACTGGGGCTCAAGGTGCTGGCCGACATTCAGAAGATTTTCAAGACCACGCAGCCGGTGGTCATCTACCCGGCCTCCGGCACCGGTGCCTGGGAAGCGGCGTTGTGCAACACGCTGAGCCCCGGCGACAAGGTGCTGATGTTCGAGACCGGTCACTTCGCCACGCTGTGGAAGAAAATGGCCGAAAGCCTGGGCATCCAGCCCGAGTTCCTGGGCCTGCCGGGGATCGAAGGCTGGCGCTACGGGGTCGATGCCGCAAAAATCGAAGAGCGCCTGCGCAGCGACAGCGCCCACACGATCAAAGCGGTGTGCGTGGTGCACAACGAAACCAGCACGGGGGTGACCTCCGACATCGCCGCCGTGCGCAAGGCCATCGACGCGGCGGGCCACCCGGCGCTGTTGCTGGTGGACACCATCTCCGGGCTGGCGTCCGCCGATTACCGCCACGATGAATGGGGCGTCGACGTCACGGTGTCCGGCTCGCAGAAGGGCCTGATGCTGCCACCGGGGATCAGCTTCAACGCGGTGTCGCCCAAGGCCATCGAGGCGAGCAAATCGGCGCGCCTGCCCCGCAGTTTCTGGGCGTGGGGCGAGATCATCGAGATGAACAAGACCGGCTACTGGCCCTACACCCCCAGCACCAACCTGTTGTACGGCCTGTCCGAGGCGCTGGACATGATCCTCGGCGAAGGGCTGGACAACGTGTTCGCCCGTCACAACCGCCTGGCCAAGGCCTGCCGCAGCGCGGTCACCGCCTGGGGCCTGCCGATCCAGTGCGCCGACCCCGCTGTCTACAGCCCGGTGCTCACCGGCGTCATGACCCCGGAAGGCGTGGATGCCGATCAGGTGCGCAAGGTGATCTACAAACGTTTCGACATGTCCCTGGGCACGGGGCTGGGCAAGATGAAAGGCCGCATGTTCCGCATCGGTCACCTGGGCGACTGCAACGACCTGACGCTGATGGCCACCCTGGCCGGCTGCGAAATGGGCCTGCAGATGGCTGGCGTGAAACTCGACGGCAGCGGCGTCGCGGCGGCCATGGACTTCATCGGATCGCAGCAGGTGCCGCTCAAGCGCTGACAACCTCGTCCCTGTAGGAGCCAACTTGTTGGCGAAACGGCTGACGCGGTGTGCCCGTCATGACGCCTCGCGAATGAATTCGCTCCTACAGGGACCGCCTCTTTTCACCACAGATAACCGCTCTATCCCGACTCACGCGCAGCCCTTGCGCGAACAATAAGAAACTGGAGATAGCGTCATGAAACGGTTCCGTCTGCGCCCTACGAGCATGGTGCTGATCATGCTGTGCGCCATGTATTTCATCACCTACCTGGACCGCGTCAATGTCAGCACGGCGGCGTCCGGGTTTGGCACCGAGTTCGGCCTGTCGAACACGCAGATCGGCCTGGTGTTTTCCGCCTTCGCTTACCCCTACCTGGTGTTTCAGGTCATTGGCGGCTGGATCAGTGACCGATTCGGCGCGCGGCGCACGCTGATTGTCTGCGGCGCGTTGTGGGGGGTCGCCACGGTGTTGACCGGGTTTGCCGGCGGGCTGTTTTCCCTGCTGGCGGCGCGGCTGCTGCTGGGGTTGGGGGAAGGCGCCACCTTCCCCGCCGCCACGGCCGCCATGTCGCGCTGGGTGCCCAAGGAAAAACGTGGCTTCGCCCAGGGCATCACCCATTCCGCCGCACGGATCGGTAATGCCGTGGCCCCGGCCGCCGTGGTCGCGATCATGGCCGCCTATAACTGGCGCGTCGCATTTTTCGTCTGTGGCGCCATCAGCCTGGTGTGGGTCGTGCTGTGGGCATTTGTCTTCACCGAGCACCCCAAGGACCACCCGCACATCACCCAGGCCGAACTGGCGCTGTTGCCGCCGCCCAAAGGCAAGGCGCCGAAGGTGCCGTGGAAAGCGCTGTTCAAACGCATGATGCCGGTGACCATCGTCTATTTCTGCTACGGCTGGACCCTGTGGCTGTTTCTGTCGTGGCTGCCGCAATACTTCCTGCACAGCTACAACATGGACCTGAAAAAGTCCGCCCTCTTCGCCTCGGCGGTGTTCTTTGCCGGCGTGGTGGGTGACACCCTGGGCGGCCTGGTGACCGACCGCCTCCTGGTCAAGACCCAATGCCTGAAGCGCTCGCGGACCTGGATGGTCTCGATCTGCATGTTCCTGACCCTGCTGTGCCTGCTGCCGGTGATGTTCGGCCATAACGCGTACCTGTCGATGGTCTGCCTGGCGGGCGGGTTCTTCTTTGCGGAAATGACCATCGGCCCGATGTGGGCCATCCCCATGGATATCGCGCCCGAGTTCAGCGGCACCGCCAGCGGCATGATGAGCACGGGTTCGGCGGCCGCCGCGATTCTCTCGCCGGTGGTGTCCGGCTACCTGATCGACCGCTACGGCAGCTGGGACCTGCCGTTCGCCGGGAGCATGGCGTTGATGGCGCTGGGCGTGGTCCTGGCCCTGCGCATGAAGCCGGAGCACAAGTTTGAAAGCCTGGTCGCCGAGCCATCAGGGGCGTCGGGCAACCCGGCGGCGGCAACGCCCTCTCCCGCTATCATCAAATGATGGTTACAGTGGTCCCCAGCGCAGTGGCCCGGCCAATGGTCGCCGAGCCCTGGCGCTGCCGCCTTTTCCATTCAATTGCCTGAAGGAAGTCCCCCGTGAATCAAACCTCTCACGAAGCGAGCGTCGCCGAACTGATCGTCGAGGCCATGCGTCAGGGCCAGAAGATCACTGAGGTCCGTCCCGAGTACGTGCCCGCCGACACCGCCAGCGCCTACGCCGTGCAACAGCAGATCCTGCGCCTGCGCGACACCACCGTCGGCGGCTGGAAAGTCGGCTCCAAATCCCCCACCGGTCCGATTTTCGGCGCGCTGCTGCCCGATGACGGCCTGTTCGCCAGCCGCAGCCAGCTGGAATACATCGAATACCCGTCGCCGATTCTGGAACTGGAAATCGCCTTCCGCCTGAACCGCGAATTCGCCCCTCGTCCGCAGCCGTATTCCGACGAGGAAGTGCTGAGCAGCATCGGTTCGATGGGCGCCACGGTGGAAGTGGTGACCAGCCGTTTCGCAGCCTGGCCGAAGATCGAGCCGATGCTGGCCCTGGCTGACCTGCAAAACCACGGGGCGCTGGTGGTGGGCGAGTTCATCGACTACGACCCCGATTTCCCCTTCCTTGAACCGGCGCTGACGTTCACCTACGCCGACGAAGACATCGTGCCGGGCGATGGCGCCAACCCGGCGGGCGATCCGCGACGGTTGCTGCCGTGGCTGGTCAATCACTACAGCGCCCAGGGCCTGACGGTGACCCCGGACCTGGTCATCACCACCGGTTCCTACACCGGCATGTACCGCACCCAGGGCCCGGGCCTGGCGCTGGGCGAGATCCGCGGGTTGCCGCCGATCTCCGTTGAGTTCGTCTGAGCGAACGTCATCCCCGACATCGCGTCGGCGCACGAACTGTAGGAGCGCGCTTGCCCGCGAATGGCAGCGTGTCAGTGACGAACATCACGGCTGACCCACCGCAATTCGCGGGCAAGCGCGCTCCTACAAGGCCTGTCGACCGCTCCAATAACCGGGTCGGTTGTACACCTCCTTCAAAAACGCGATAAAAAACCGCACCTTCGCCGGCAGGTAATGCTGCTGCGGGTACACCGCCCGGATGTCGTAACTGGGCAGCGCAAAATCGTCCAGCACGGTCACCAGCGTGCCACTCTGCACTTCGCTCTGGATCTCCCACCACGAGCGCCAGCTCAGGCCAAGGCCACGTTTGGCCCAGTCGAACAGCAATTCCCCGTCGTTGCAGTACAGGTTGCCGCCGACCTTGATCGCCACCTGCCTGCCGTCCCGCTGAAAGGTCCAGCCCCGGTGCTGTCCGCCTTGCAGGTTGAACGACAGGCAGTTGTGGCCGGCCAGGTCCTCCAGGGTCAGCGGGACACCGCGCTCGGCGAAATACGACGGTGCGCCGCAGACCACGCGTTTGTTGGCGTACAGCTTGATCGCCACGTAGTTGGGGTCCAGCACTTCACCGATGCGGATGCTCATGTCGTAGCCCTCCTGCACCAGATCGACCACGTTGTCGGTCAGGTTGAAGGACAGCTGCAGCTCCGGAAAGCGCGCCTGGAATTCCGGCGCATGGGGCGCCACATGGTGCCGGCCAAACCCCGCCGGCGCCGAGATCACCAGGTGCCCGCGCACGCTGCTTTCGTTCTCGCTGATGCTGGCGTCCAGCGCTTCGAAGGACTGCAACACCGTGCGGGCGTTTTCCAGGTACGACTCCCCCAGATCCGTCAGGGTCAGGCCACGGGTCGAGCGATGAATCAGCTTGACCCCGAGACGATCTTCCAGCGCGCTCAAACGGCGGCCCATGATCACCGGGGTCACGCCCTCCACCAGGGCCGCCGCGGCGAAACTGCCGCGGGTGGCCACCAGCACGTAGCTGCGCAGCTCTGTGTAGCGATCCATTCGATACTCCTGATACCGAGAGAAAGGACAAAAATAGGTATTCACCCGAAATCGCTTTCGATTCAGTCTGGCGACATACAAAAACTACTGAGTCAGGAGACTAGCAAATGACCCTCATGAGAGCCATCGAAGCCGCCGTCCTGGTCATGCGCCGCGAAGGGGTCGAAACCGCCTTCGGGATTCCTGGCGCGGCCATCAACCCGCTGTACGCCGCGTTCAAGCAGCTGGGCGGCATCGATCACGTGCTGGCGCGTCACGTGGAAGGCGCTTCACACATGGCCGAGGGCTACACCCGCGCCGTGGCCGGCAACATCGGTGTGTGCATCGGCACCTCGGGCCCGGCCGGCACCGACATGATCACCGGCCTGTACTCGGCCTGCGCCGACTCGATCCCGATCCTGTGCATCACCGGGCAAGCGCCCCGGGCGCGGATGCACAAGGAAGACTTCCAGGCCGTGGACATCGCCAGCATCGCCGCGCCGGTGGCCAAATGGGCGACCACGGTCATGGAGCCGGGCCAGGTGCCGTACGTGTTCCAGAAAGCCTTCCAGCTGATGCGCAGCGGTCGGCCCGGCCCGGTGTTGATCGATCTGCCCATCGACGTGCAAATGGCCGAGATCGAGTTCGACATCGACGCCTACGAACCGCTGCCCGTGGTCAAGCCCCAGGCCAGTCGCAAGCAGATCGAAAAAGCCCTGGCGCTGCTCAATGCCTCCGAGCGTCCGCTGATTGTCGCCGGTGGCGGCGTGATCAATGCCGATGCCTCGGACGCGCTGGTGGCATTCGCCGAACTGACCGGGATTCCGGTGATTCCGACCCTGATGGGCTGGGGCGCGATCCCGGACGATCACCCGCAGATGGCGGGCATGGTCGGCCTGCAGACCGCCCACCGCTACGGCAACGCAACGATGCTGGAAGCCGACATGGTGCTGGGCATCGGCAACCGCTGGGCCAACCGCCACACCGGGACCGTCTCGGTGTACAGCGAGGGGCGCAAATTCATCCACATCGACATCGAGCCGACTCAGATCGGCCGCGTGCTGATGCCGGATCTGGGCATCGTTTCCGATGCCGGGGCGGCGCTGGACATGCTGCTGGAAGTCGCCCGCGAGTGGCACACCGCAGGCACGCTCAAAGACCGACGCACCTGGCTCGCCAGCTGTCAGGAACGCAAGCGCACGCTGCAGCGCAAGACCCATTTCGACAACATCCCGCTCAAGCCGCAGCGGGTGTACGAGGAGATGAACCGGTTCTTCGGCAAGGACACCTGCTACATCAGCACCATCGGTCTGTCGCAGATCGCCGGGGCGCAATTTCTGCACGTCTACAAACCACGGCACTGGATCAATTGCGGTCAGGCCGGGCCGCTGGGCTGGACTATTCCAGCGGCGCTGGGGGTGGTGAAAGCCGACCCGCAGCGTCAGGTCGTGGCCCTGTCCGGCGACTACGATTTCCAGTTCATGATCGAGGAGCTGGCGGTCGGTGCGCAGTTCAAGCTGCCCTACATTCATGTGGTGGTGAACAACGCGTACCTGGGGCTGATTCGCCAGGCGCAGCGTACGTTCGACGTCGATTACTGCGTGCGGCTGGGCTTCGACAACATCAATTCCCCGGCGCTGGAAGGCTACGGCGTCGACCACGTCGCGGTAGCCGAAGGCCTGGGCTGCAAGGCGCTGCGGGTGACTGACCCCGCGCACTTGCAGTCCGCCTTCGCCGAGGCCGCGCGCCTGATGCAGCAGCACCGGGTGCCGGTGGTGGTGGAAATCATCCTCGAGCGGGTGACCAACATCGCCATGGGCACGGAAATCAACGCGATCAATGAATTCGAGGCGCTGGCCGACACCCGCGCCGATGCCCCCACCGCCGTCAGCCTGATGAACTGATCGTCCGCCACGAACCAGGAGCACCCCATGCCACGTTTATGCGCCAACCTGTCCATGCTGTTTACCGAGCTGCCGTTTCTGCAACGCTTCGAAGCGGCAGCCAACGCCGGCTTCAGTGGTGTCGAGTATCTGTTCCCATACGACTTCAGCTCCGCGCAGATCAAGGCAGAGCTTGAGGTCAACGGCCTGACCCAGGTGCTGTTCAATCTGCCTGCGGGAGACTGGACAAAGGGCGAGCGCGGGATCGCCTGCCATCCGGATCGCACCGAGGAATTTCGCGCCGGGGTGGATCTGGCCATTGCCTACGCCCAGGTCCTGGGCAATACGCAGATCAACTGCCTGGCCGGGATTCGGCCGTCGGGAGTCGATGAGGCGCTGATGGAGAGCACCTTGGTCGACAACCTGCGATACGCCGCCGACCGATTGCAGGCCGAGGGCATTGAGCTGGTGATGGAGATGATCAACACCCGGGACATTCCCGGGTTCTACCTCACCACCACGAAGCAGGCGCTGGCCATTCGCGAGCAGGTGGGCAGCCGCAACCTGTCGCTGCAGTACGACATCTACCACATGCAAATCATGGAAGGCGACCTGGCGCGGACGATGGAACAACACCTGCCGGCGATCCGTCACGTGCAGCTCGCCGACAACCCCGGCCGCCATGAACCGGGCACCGGGGAAATCAATTACGCGTTCCTGTTCGGGCACCTGGACCGGTTGGGCTATCAGGGCTGGATCGGCTGCGAATACAAACCCCTGACCACCACCGAGGCGGGGTTGGGGTGGCTCAAGACCCATAACGTGATTTGAGCACGCGGCAATCATCCCGGAACACCACCGTCCCTGTAGGAGCGCGCTTGCCCGCGATTACGTTGGGTCAGTGAATGCATCAGTGACAGAACGAACGCCTTCGCGGGCAAGCGCGCTCCTACAGGGCATCGCTCAAGATAACTTCATAAAACGAGGACACCGCTCATGGCTAATATCGGCTTTATCGGCACCGGCATCATGGGTCTGCCCATGGCGCAGAACCTGCAGAACGCAGGTCACCGTTTGTTCCTGTCCAGCCACTTCTCGGCTCCACCTGCCTCACTGGTGGACGGCGGCGCGACGATCCTGCGCTCGCCGAGGGAGGTGGCGCAGGAAGCGGAATTCATCATCGTCATGCTGCCCGACACCCCTCAGGTGGACGAGGTGCTGTTCGGCGAGAACGGCGTCAGCCAGGGCGTGGGCGCGGGTAAGGTGGTGATCGACATGAGTTCCATCTCGCCGTCCGCCACCAAAGTGTTCGCCGAAAAAATCAACGCCACCGGCGCCCAGTACCTCGATGCCCCGGTGTCCGGCGGTGAAGTCGGGGCCCGGGCCGCCACATTGAGCATCATGGTCGGCGGCAATCAAGGCACCTTCGACCGCGCCCTGCCCCTGTTCCAGCGCATGGGCAAGAACATCACCCTGGTGGGCGGCAACGGCGACGGGCAGACGGCCAAGGTCGCCAACCAGATCATCGTCGCGCTGAACATCCAGGCAGTGGCCGAAGCGCTGTTGTTCGCCGCGAAAAACGGCGCGGACCCGGCCCGGGTGCGGGAAGCACTGATGGGCGGGTTTGCGTCCTCGAAGATTCTGGAGGTGCACGGCGAACGCATGATCAAAGGCACCTTCGACCCGGGCTTCCGCATCTCGCTGCACCAGAAGGACCTGAACCTGGCCTTGCAGGGCGCCAAAGACCTGCACCTGAACCTGCCCAACACCGCCAGCGCGCAGCAAGTGTTCAGCACCTGTGCGGCACTGGGCGGCAGTGATTGGGACCACTCGGCGCTGATCAAGGGGCTGGAGCACATGGCGGGGTTTTCGATTCGGGGGGATCGCAGGCCCGACTGACACCAAAAACCGATCGTTCCCCACGCTCAAGAAGCAAGGGCGTACGCCGATCTGCTTCTGCCGCCAGGCGTAGGCGCGTGGCTTGTCCCGCGATCTGCTTCTGCCGAAGGCGTGGGAGCTGACTTGTCTGCG
>NZ_JBEGED010000015.1:19626-166922 GCF_040202885.1 Xanthomonas sp. WHRI 1810A | reverse complement strand
CCCTGATGAAAAATCAGGAAGAGTACGTTACGAAACGGGCATAAAAGAAGTTGTTCCCAACCATAGAATCTCCCACGGCCTTCGGCCAGAATCAAAAGCCACAGCGGTCTGCTTCTGCCGAAGGCGTGGGAGCGTGGCTTGCCCGCGATCTGCCGGGAACCGGCAGTAAAACCTGCGGATGCGGTGTCACCTGATATACCTAGTCGCCTGGTTTTGGGGCCGCTGCGCAGCCCATCGCGAGCAAGCTGCGCTCCTACGGCCTTCGGCCAGAATCAACAGCCGGACGCGGCGCGTGGACACGGTCCATCAGCCGTCGTGTTCCGCTTCTGCCCGGAGGGCGTGGGAGCGTGGCTTGCCCGCGATCTGCCGGGGACCGGCAGTAAAACCTGTGGAGGCGGTATCACCTGATACCCCCCGATCGCCTGGTTTCAGCGCCGCTGCGCAGCCCATCGCGGGACAAGCCACGCTCCTACGGCCTTCGGCCAGAATCAACAGATAAACGCCGAAAGCTGAAAGCTGAAAGCGAAGCGTGGACACGATCTATCAGCCGTCGTGTTCCGCTTCTGCCCGGAGGGCGTAGGAGCGTGGCTTGCCCGCGATCTGCCGGGGACCGGCAGTAAAACCTGCGGATGCGGTATCACCTGAAACGCCCCGGCCGCCTGGTTTCAGGGCCGCTACGCAGCCCATCGCAGACAAGTCAGCTCCCACGGCCTTCGGCCAGAATCAACCGCCGGACGCGGCGCGTGGACACGGTTCATCAGCCGACGTGATCCGCTTCTGCCGTTAGGCGTGGGAGCGAGGCTTGCCCGCGATCTGCCGGGAACCGGCAGTAAAACCTGCGGATGCGGTGTCACCTGATACACCCCAGTCGCCTGGTTTTGGGGCCGCTGCGCAGCCCATCGCAGACAAGTCAGCTCCCACGGCCTTCGGCCAGAATCAAAAGCCGGACGCGGCGCGTGGACACGATCCATCAGCCGACGTGACCCGATTCTGCCCGGAGGGCGTGGGAGCGTGGCTTGCCCGCGATCTGCCGGGCACCGGCAGTAAAACCTGCGGATGCGGTATCACCCCAAAACCCCCCGGTCGCCTGGTTTCAGGACTGCTACGCAGCCCATCGCAGACAAGTCAGCTCCCACGGCCTTCGGCCAGAATCAACAGCGTGACGCGGCGCGTGGGCACGGTCCATCAGCCGACGTGATCCGCTTATGCGCTGAGCCCATTTCCCAACCCCGGCCAGTGCTCGTACACTCCGCCTGGTTTCCCTTCCGCCGTCAGGACGCTTTATGCCGATTCCCGCAACGACCCTCCGCCCACGCGCCAGCGCACTGTTCATTGCCGTGAAAAGCAGGCGGTGATGGACGTGATCGCCGATCCGGCCCTGATCCGTCTGGCCACTGAACGCCTGATCCTGCGTCCGCCTCAGTTAGCCGACGCGCCGGCCGTTCAGCATTACTGCATCGCCAACCGACACCATCTGCAGCCTTGGCAGCCCTTGCGGCCGGCGGGTTTCTTCGGCTTGGCGGCGGTGGAGCAGCGACTGGCTTACATCGAGCAGGAGCGGCTCGCCGGTCGGTTGTTGCACCTGTCGATCTGGACCCACGGCACCGACGAAGTGCCCGCTGAGCTCATCGGTGAATGCAATTTCAGCAACATCGTGCTGGGTCCTTTTCAGGCCTGTCACCTGGGGTATTCGCTGGCGGCCGATGCTCAGGGCCAGGGGTTGATGCACGAAGCGCTGCGCGCAGGGACGGCGTATGTGTTCAACGAATTGGGGCTGCACCGGATCATGGCCAATTACCTGCCGGAGAACGAACGCAGTGGCAGGGTGCTCGCAGCCTTGGGATTCGAGCGCGAAGGGCTGGCCCGTTCCTATCTCAAAATCAACGGGGTGTGGGCCGACCATGTCCTGACGTCATTGATCAACCCGGCGCATCGCTGAGCAAGCCCTCAGGCACCCCGACAATGGGCTTTGTCCTTGATGTGCATCATTTTTTCGCGTTAACCCTTGCATTGAAAAGTCAACGTATGCCGTTACAAATAGTTGTCCACGAAAAGGGTGAATATGTCTGTGGATAACTGGCTGCACGCCTGTGAGCCAGCGGCCTTTCGGGCAATGATCGTTTAATGATCAGTTTTCGCTATCGACCTATGAATGAAATCAATTGCCGGGGAACGGCGGGAAAAGAGCACGCATAAAAACGGGGGGAAATTGCGATGTTCTGCCACTTCCCCCCAAAAAAGGTCACCCGATCAGGACTCTGCCCACTCGACGTCGGTCAGTCCCAGTTGCTCGGCCTTGGGCTTGCTGACTTTGGGCACCCGGTCGGACCGGTACTTGGGGATCTGGCCGAAACCTGCATCCACCGACGCCCAATGCCACGCTTCAGCGTTATCCATATTGGACGCGCTGATATAAAAGCTTTTGTACTTGCCGTGCAGTAGATAATCGATCCGGTAATGCTTGAACTGTCCCACGCTCTGAACCTCCCTAATCAATCATTCACCATTGAATGAGTCATCGCTGTTGGGAAAATTCATTTTAAATAACTCGTTAAACACCAGAAGGTTACGAGCGGCGCGACGTGAAGTCAGAAGGGCGTCAAAAGTTCTTCGAACGGATGGAAGCGCGGCAACCGACCCACTCAATCATGATGTTTTGCCCCGACGACCGGCGATGACGAAAGACGGTCGCCGTACCTGGGTTGATGCTCGATTCCAGTACAGAACGATGCCTGCCACATTACGTGGCGGGCACCCAAGCGGCATTGAGCGCGAAGACGCCGGCAGCGACGTCTTCAGGTGAGGGGCGGTTATCGGTCGAGGAACTTGAACACCACGGTCTGGGTGTAGGCCTTTCCCGGATCCAGGCGCGTTGACGGAAATTTCGGCTGATTAGGCGCATCCGGGTAATGCTGGGTTTCCAGGGTGAACGCGCCCCAGTGCGGATAGATTTTGCCCGCCTTGCCTTTGACGGTGCCGTCCAGGAAATTCCCGGTGTACAGCTGAACGCCCGGTTCGGTGGTGAACAGCTGCAGGCGACGCCCAGACTTGGGATCACTGACGTCAGCCGCCAGTTTGCTCACGCTGCCTTTAGTGTCCAGCACCCAGTTGAAGTCATAACCGCCTTCGTTGGGCTCGGCGAACTTGAGCTGGGCGTTGTCTTCGCGGATGCGTTTGCCGAACGCCACCGGCTTGAGAAAGTCCATGGGCGTGCCGGCCACCGGTGCCAGTTCGCCGGTCGGGATCAGCTTGGCGTTGACCGGGGTGTAGTGGGCCGCGTGTACCGTGGCCACCTGGTCGAGGATGTCGCCGTTGCCCGCGCCTGCCAGGTTGAAGTAACTGTGGTTGGTCAGGTTCAACACCGTCGGCTTGTCGGTGGTGGCGTGGTACTGGATGCGCAGCTCGTTCTGCTCGTTGAGGCTGTAGGTGACTTCGGTTTTCAGCGTGCCGGGAAAGCCCATTTCACCGTCCACCGACACATAACTGAGTTTGACCCCCACCGATTTTCCGTCCTTCACGCTCTCGGCTTTCCACACACGTTTGTCGAACCCCTGGGGGCCGCCGTGCAGCGAGTTGGTCTTGTCGTTCTGCGGCACCTGGTAGCTCTTGCCGTCCAGGGAGAACTTGCCGTCGGCCAGGCGATTGCCGAAGCGGCCGATGGTGGCGCCGAAATACGACGTGCCCTTGAGGTAACCGTCGATGTCGTCGAAGCCCAGCACCACGTCTTCGGTCTTGCCGGCCTTGTCGGGCACCAGCAGCGATTGCAGCGTCCCGCCGTAGGTGACGATCGTGGCTTTCATGCCATGACTGTTGCTCAGGGTGTACTTCTCGATGGGGGTGCCGTCGGGCAATTTGCCGAACGCGCCGTGCTCACTGGTGAGGCCGGCGGCGTTCGCGTGAAGGGCTGCAATCATGAGGGACAGTCCGATTCCGGGGATAAGTGTATTGCGCATCAGTGCCTTCCTTTCTGTTGTTGTTTTAGGAGCAGCTGCAAGCCGCAAGCTTCAAGCCGTAAGCAAAGGCAAGCGTTGCACGCTTATATTTGTCATTTGTAATACTAATTTCAACCGGTCTTAGATGAATTCACGCATTAATCCCTTGAAGCTTGCAGCTTATCGCTTGAAGCTTTCTCAAATTGTAATACTATTTAGCGGTGCTCGATCCTTGTCGCGCTGCCACACAGGTGTAGCCCACGTTCTGCGGGCTGTACAGCCGTTTGACAGCCAATCATGTGATGATTAGCCTCAAATCGCGGACTGGCCGCGCACAGGGGCTGATCAATGAGCAGCAGTTTTCACGCGTCAACCGTTGACCGGCTTGGAGCCTGGATCGTTCAAGGCAGCGTCTTGCCGGGGCAGTCGTTGAAGGTTGAAGCGGCATTGGGTGAAGAGTTCGGTGTCAGCCGCACGGTCATCAGGGAAGCCATCAAGACCCTGGTCGCCAAGGGCATGCTCGAAGTCGGGCCGAAGGTCGGCACGCGGGTATTGCCGGTGCGCAGCTGGAACCTGTTTGACCCCCAGGTGGTGGGCTGGCTGGCAGCGAAAGGGCTGTCCCAGAGTTTCGTCAAGGACTTGCTGGACTTGCGCCGGACCATCGAGCCCATGGCCGTGCGTTGGGCGTGTGAACGCGCAAGCCCTGAACAGATTGCCGACATTCAGGCGGCCTATCAGGTGCTTGAAGCCAGCGTGATGGACCTGGGTGACTACAATCACGCCGACCAGCGTTTCCACGAAGCGGTGCTGGCGGCCAGTCATAACCAGTTCATCGAGCAGATGCTGCCGGCGCTGGGTGCGTTACTGGCGATTTCGTTTGAAGTGTCCTCGGCGGTGCCGGGGGAGTTGGGCCGCACACTGCCGTTGCACAAGGCCCTGGCGGACGCGATCGCCACCCGCGATTCGGCGCGCGGCGTCTGGGCTTGCATGAGTCTGATCGAGAATGCGGACGAAGTGATTTCCCGTTCCTTCGCCCGACAGAACACAAACAATAAGAAAACAGGATGACTGCAATGAACTGGGTGACTGTGACCGATCAGCGTTTCAAACTGGCTGAAGGGCCGTTCTGGGACGCCGCCGAGCAGGCGCTGTACTGGGTGGACATCGCCGGTTTCCGGGCCTTGCGCCTGCATCAGGGCCAGCTGCGTCACTGGCAATTCAACGAGCCGGTATCGGCGTTCATTCCCACCGTCAAGGGCGATGCCCTTGTCACTCTGGCCAGCGGTGTCTATCGCTTGGACCTGTCTTCACCCCCCGAACACCCTGCGTTCAACCTGTTCTGCGTCGCCGACCCGGTGCCGGGCAATCGTGCCAACGAAGCCCGTTGCGATGCCCAGGGCCGGTTGTGGCTGGGCAGCATGCAAAACAATCTGGACGCCGAGGGCGGCGACCTGCCGGTGGAGCGTCGCTCGGGCGGTTTGTTTCGGGTTCATGCCGACAGCAGCGTCATCCCGTTGCTCGGTAATCAGGGCATCGTCAATACCTTGCTCTGGACCGAAAACGACGAAGCCGTGCTCACGGCGGACACCCTCGACGGCGTGATTTATCGCTACCCGGTGCTGGCCGACGGCGCCCTGGGCGAGCGCACGGTCTGGGCCGATCAACATGTGCGCGGCGACCCGGACGGCTCGGCCATGGACGCCGACGGTTACGTGTGGAACGCACGGTGGGGCGGTCAGTGCCTGATCCGCTTCGCCCCCGATGGCCGGGTCGACCGGGTGATGGAAGTGCCGGTCAGCCACCCCACCAGTTGCGTGTTTGGCGGGCCCGATATGTCGACGCTTTACCTCACCAGCGCCAGGCCTTCAAGCGGTGCGCAAGCACTGGATGGCGCGGTGCTGTCGATTGAAATGAACACCCCGGGAATGGCCTCGCAGCGGTTCGCGGGGTGAGTGTCAAGGTGCTGTAACGCTGCTCGGGAGTGGGCGTGACACTCGGTTACATTCGCTCCATTGATATTATGATATGACTGTTCCCAGTCGCTTGGCCGGCCCGTTCTGATCCGCCGCTCATGACGACACTTACTGCTGGACGCTGTAGCTATTCAATAAAAATAAGGAGTTAGCTATGTTGAGTCGCCACGGGATTCGTTCCCTGTGCTGTGCCGCTGTTGCCACTGCCATTCTCGGCATGAGTGGTGTTGCCCCCGCCGCCGATAAGGTCAAGATCGGCTTCCTCGTGAAGCAGGCTGAAGAGCCCTGGTTCCAGACCGAATGGGCCTTCGCTGAAAAAGCCGGGAAAGAACACGGTTTTGAAGTGATCAAGATTGCCGTCCCCGACGGTGAAAAAACCCTCGCTGCCATCGACAGCCTGGCCGCCAACGGCGCCAAGGGTTTTGTCATCTGCCCGCCTGATGTGTCCCTCGGCCCTTCCATCGTTGCCAAGGCGAAAGCCAACGACATGAAAGTCATGGCGGTGGATGACCGGTTCGTCGACGCCAAGGGCAAGTTCATGGAGGACGTGCCGTACCTGGGCATGGCCGCGTTTGAAGTCGGTCAGAAACAGGGCGCCGCCATGGCCGACGAAGCGAAAAAACGCAACTGGGACTGGAAAGAAACCTACGCCATCATCAACACCTACAACGAGCTGGATACCGGCAAGAAGCGCACCGACGGTTCGGTGGACGCGCTGAAAAAAGCCGGCCTGCCCGAAGACCACATCCTCTTCTCGCCGCAGAAAACCCTCGACGTCCCCGGCAGCATGGACTCCACCAACGCCGCCTTGCCTAAACTGCCGGGTGCCGCGAAAAACCTGATCGTCGGCGGCATGAACGACAACACCGTGCTGGGCGGCGTGCGCGCTACAGCGGGTGCCGGGTTCAAGCCCGCGAACGTGATCGGTATCGGCATCAACGGCACCGACGCCATCGACGAGCTGAAGAAGAAAGAAAGCGGCTTCTTCGGATCGATGCTGCCCAGTCCGGACAAAGAGGGCTACAACACCGCCCTGCAGATGTACGAGTGGGTCACCACCGGCAAAGAGCCTGCCAAATACACCGCCATGGACGACGTGACGCTGATCACCCGGGCAAACTTCCAGGAAGTCCTGACCAAGATCGGTCTGTGGAAGTAAGGCCGGCCACGCGGTTTCCGAGTCGGGACGCCTGAGACACTCAGGCTGACATCTGCAAGGCCTCGCTCTGCCGCCGCTGGCCGTGGAGCGAGGAGGAGGGTTCCATGCAACACACTGTTCAACATGCGCCACAGCCACCCGCGTCATCCACCTGGAACAGCCTGCGCTTCAACGGGATCGGCAAAACCTTTCCCGGCGTCAAAGCGCTGTCCGACATCAGTTTTGAAGCCCGTCCCGGCAGCGTGCATGCGTTGATGGGCGAGAACGGCGCGGGCAAGTCCACGCTGCTGAAAATCCTCGGCGGCTCGTACTTGCCCAACAGCGGCGACCTGCAAATCGGTGCCAAGACCTGCGTGTTCAAGTCCACCGCCGACAGCATTGCCGCCGGCATCGCGGTGATTCACCAGGAGCTGCAACTGGTGCCGGAAATGACCGTCGCCGAAAACCTGCTGCTGGGCCACATGCCCAACCGTTGGGGCATGGTCAATCGGCGGGCGATGGTGCGGCGGGCCCGCGAGCTGCTCAAGGGCCTGGCCGATGAAATCGACCCGAACACGCGGCTGGGGGATCTGTCCCTTGGTCAGCGGCAATTGGTGGAAATCGCCAAGGCCATGTCGCGCAACGCCCATGTCATCGCGTTTGATGAGCCCACCAGCAGCCTGTCGGCGCGGGAGATTGATCGCTTGATGGCGATCATCGTCAGGCTGCGGGACGAGGGGCGGGTGATTCTCTACGTGTCCCACCGCATGGAGGAAATCTTCCGGGTGTGCGACGCCGTGACCGTGTTCAAGGACGGGCGTTTCGTGCACACCTTCGAAGACATGGCCGATCTGGACCACGACCGGCTGGTGACCTGCATGGTCGGCCGCGACATCCAGGACATCTACAACTACCGCCCTCGTCAGCATCAAGGGCCGAGCCTGCGGGTGACCGGATTGCTGGGCCCTGGCCTGCAGGAACCGGTGAGCTTTGCGGTGGAGAAGGGCGAAGTGCTGGGCTTCTTCGGCCTGGTCGGCGCCGGGCGCACCGAGATGTTCCGGTTGCTCTCCGGCCTGACGCGCACGCAAGCGGGCACCCTGCAACTGGATGGCCAGCCACTGAACCTGAAGTCGCCACGGGACGCGATCTCCGCCGGCATTCTGCTGTGCCCCGAAGACCGTAAAAAGGAAGGCATCGTGCCGCTGTCCAGCGTGGCCGAGAACATCAACATCGGCGCGCGGCCGCGGCATGTCAGCCTGGGCTGCCTGATTCAGGGGCGCTGGGAAAAAGAAAACGCCCAAGGACAGATTCGTGCGATGAACGTGAAAACGCCGTCGGCCGATCAGCAGATGCTGTTTCTCTCGGGTGGCAATCAGCAGAAGGCGATCCTGGGTCGCTGGCTGTCGATGCCGATGAAGGTGCTGCTGCTCGATGAGCCCACCCGGGGCATCGACATCGGCGCCAAGTCCGAGATCTACCAGATCATTCATAACCTGGCGGCGGACGGCATCGCGGTGATCGTGGTGTCCAGCGACCTGATGGAGGTCATGGGCATCTCCGACCGGATTCTGGTCATGAGCGAAGGCGCCATTACCGGTGAACTGTCCCGCGACGAAGCCAACGAAGCGCGGTTGCTGCAACTGGCACTGCCGCGAACCCGCGGCTGAAACAGGCTAAACGACGTGAAAAATAAAAATGAGGTGCGTATGTCAACCGAAACCAGCCTGACGGCTCCACGCCAGGGCATGAACATGCGTCGGTTCCTCGACGACTGGGCGATGCTGCTGGCTGCACTGGGCATCTTCGTGCTGTGCGCGCTGATGATCGATAACTTTATGTCGCCGCTGAACATGCGCGGGCTGGGCCTGGCGATTTCGACGGTGGGCATTGCCGCCTGCACCATGCTGTTCTGCCTGGCGTCCGGGCATTTCGACCTGTCGGTGGGGTCGGTGCTGGCCTGCTCCGGGGTCATCGCCGGGATCGTGATCCGCGACACCGACAGCGTGTTCCTCGGGGTGTCTGCCGCCCTGGCGCTGGGCCTGGTGGTGGGGCTGATCAACGGCATCGTCATCGCCAAGCTGCGGATCAATGCCCTGATTGCGACGCTGGCGACCATGCAGATCGTGCGCGGCCTGGCGTACATCTTCTCCAGCGGCAAGGCGGTGGGCGTGGGCAACGAAGATTTCTTCGTGTTCGGCAACGGCCAGCTGTGGGGCGTGCCGGTGCCGATCCTGATTACTGTCTTGTGTTTCGTGTTCTTCGGCTGGCTACTCAACTACACCACCTACGGGCGCAACACCATGGCCATCGGCGGCAATCAGGAAGCGGCGCTGCTGGCCGGCGTGCACGTTGACCGGACCAAGATCATCATCTTCGCGGTGCACGGCTTGATCGGCGCCCTGGCCGGCGTGGTCCTGGCCTCGCGCATGACCTCGGGCCAACCGATGATCGGGCAGGGCTTCGAACTGACCGTGATCTCGGCGTGCGTGCTGGGCGGTGTGTCGCTGAGCGGCGGGATCGGCATGATTCGCCACGTCATCGCCGGCGTGCTGATCCTGGCGATCATCGAAAACGCCATGAACCTGAAAAACATCGACACCTTCTACCAATACGTCATCCGCGGCACGATCCTGCTGCTGGCAGTGATCATCGACCGGATGAAGCGGCGGTAGAGCGATCGTGCACACGCGCCGCGTGGGGATGGGCCGGGGTCGCGTCCGACCGCGAAGCGGCCCTGAAACCATGCGGCCCCGGCGTGTCAGGTGGACGGCATTCTGAGGGTTTGCTGCCGGTGCCCGGCAGATCGTCCGATTGCGGCCCAGAGACAAGCCACGCTCCCACGGCCTCCGGCCAGAATCAACAGCGCAATGATCGTGCCCACGCTCCGCGTGGGCATGCCGTGCATGACGCTCCGCGTCAAAGCGACACGAATGCAATCCGCTTCTGCCCGGAGGGCGTGGGAGCTCTCGGAGGTTACGACGGCAGCGATGGGGTGCGAAGCGGCCCTGAAACCATGCGGCCGCAGCGTGTCAGGTAGACCGCATTTTCAGAGTTTGCTGCCGGTGCCCGGCAGATCGTCCGATTGCGGCCCAGAGACAAGCCACGCTCCCACGGCCTCCGGTCAGAATCAAAAGCGAATGCAATCCGCTTCTGCCCGGAGGGCGTGAGGACATCAGTTCAGAGTTGAAACCGGGCAGCGGCCGGCATTGCCGCCCTGGCGGGCCCAGCTGACGGCGGTGGAGGCGATGGTGTCGGCCAGCACCGAGACGGCGCGCTGGTGGGCCATGACCAGGTTTTCCATGCCCAGGCCCGCAGGCTCGCGGATGACGCTGCTGCAGGTCAGGTTCTGGCGCTTGGCGCCGTTGCCCGACAGGCTCAGGTTCCACACCACATCAATCAGCGCGGCTTGATTGAGCACCGACTCGAACCGCCGCACATCGGTGCGCAGCGACAGCACCGGCTGGTCGCTCTGTTTCGGCAGGCCGGCGAGGTCCCGGGTGTCAAAGCGGCGTTCCAGCTGCCCGGTCAACGCGTCGTGAAACTCATCCCCCAGCGGCGCCCCCCAACGCTCATTCTCCAGGATCGCCAGGCTGCCGTTGCCCTGGCGCACCACGACCGGCGGCTGGTCCACCTGCACCGGCATCAGCACCGGCAGCATCTCGAACTGAAAGGGCGCCTGGGCGCTGGTGGCCGGAGCCGACGTCGCCGGCGCAATCAGCGTGTAGTAATGGGTCGGCGTCGAGCTGCAGGCGGCAAGGCTCAGCGCCGTCGCCAGGACCAGAAGATGAGGGCGCAACATCATGGCTGAGACTCCAGATTGATTGGACGGGAAGAAGATGACCCGTTGTACGAGCTGGGGGCGGCATCGCCGGTACGGCCACGAATCAGGGATTCCGGATGACGGCTGAGGAAGTCGGTCAGGACCCGCACCGAGCGTGCTGTGCGTTGCACCTCGTCCATCGCCTGGCCCAACTGCACCCGCGCCGGGGAATCTTCGGACAGCGTTTCGTTTGCCGTGCCCAGGGTTTTCTGCGCCTGCTGCAGGGTCCCGCGCATTTGCGGAATGACGTCGCTGTTCACCGCTTTCAGGGTTTTCTGCAACTCGCTCAGGCTGCCGTTGACGTTCTTGAACAAATCTTCAAGCGGCAGTTTGCCCAGCTTGTCGACGAAGGCCTGCAACTGTTCCTGCAGCTTGTCGAAGCTCCCTGCCACGGTCGGGATTTCCAGCGGCCGGGCCTTGGCGTCGTAGTCGGTCAGCTTGGGCGCCTTGGGATCGAAATCCATGGCGATGTACAACTGGCCAGTGAGCAGGTTGCCGGTCCGCGCCTGGGCCCGAAGCCCATGGGCGACGAAGCCTGCGAGAATGCGGGTGGTCTGTTCTTCTTCAGTGCCGTCGCCAGCCGTTTTACGGAGTTTGTCGTTGGCCGCCCCAAGCCGTTGCGGGTAGATCAGTGCGCCGACAATGCCGGGGAAGGTGCCGGTCTTGGCGTCGTAATCCAGGTCGACGGACACCACCCGGCCGATGTTGACGCCCAGGAAATCCACCGGGGCGTTCACCGCCAGCCCGCGCAGGGACTGGTTGAAGCGCATCTTGATGTATTTCGGCTCGCCATCCGGTGGCGCCAGCGCCGTGGCCTGATCGTCGAAGATCTGGAACTGGGCGTTGGCCTCGGCCGGCTTCGCGTCGGGGCTGTATTTGGGCTCGCGGAAGGCAATACCGCCGGAGATGATCGACGTCAGCGACTGGGTCGACACCTTCAAACCGGTGGCGCCTAGCGTCACGTCCACGCCGCTGGCGTTCCAGAACCGCGAGTCAGTGAGCACGAACTGATCGTTGGGCGAGCCGACGAAAATCTCGATGTCCACGCCTTTGCCGTCCTTCGCCAATTCGTAGGCCACCACCTGACCGACCTGAATGCGCCGGAAGTACACCGGCGAACCGACGTCCAGCGAACCGAGGTCATCGGTGTGCAGCTTGAAGCGCTTGCCGCGCTCGCCAAAGGTGACCGGGGGCGGGGTTTCCAGGCCGGTGAACGTCTCCGATTTCTTGTCAGAGTTACCCGCATCGGCGCCGATGAAGGCCCCGGACAACAGGGTGTCGACCCCGGTCACGCCGCCTGCGCCGATTCGTGGACGCACCACCCAGTACTGCGTGTCAGAGCTGGTGAACGGCGCCGCCGACTGGTTCAGCTCGATGGTGGTCAGCACGTGGGTGCGGTCATCGCTCAGTTCGATGTCGGTCACCGTGCCGATCACCACGTTCTTGTATTTGACCTGAGTTTTCTTGGCTTCCAAGCCCTCGGCGGTCAGGAACGTGACCGTCACTTTCGGCCCGACGTTGAGGAAGTCATGGAGCACCATCGACAGCCCGATCAAGGCGGCGACGACGGGCACCAGCCACACCAGCGACACCCTGGCCTTGCGGGTCTTGACTTCGGGCCGCGGAGGCGAGGAAGGAGAAGGGGGAACGGCGTTATCAGACATCATCAACCTCTGCGTCCCAGATGAGCCGGGGATCAAAACTCATGGCGGCGAACATCGTCATCACTACCACCAAACCAAAAAACAGAATGCCCAGGCGCGGCTCGATGGTGCTGAGCCCGCGGAACTGCACCAACGCCGCCACCAGGGCGACCACCAGCACGTCGAGCATCGACCAATAGCCGATCAGCTCGATGAATCGATACAGCCGCGCGCGCTCGCGCATGGCCCAGGTGCTGCGGCGCTGACAGGTGATCAGCAGCGTCCCCAGTACCAGGAATTTGATGCACGGCACCACCACGCTGGCGATGAAGATCAGGATCGCAATGTCCCACGAACCGCCTTCGGCGAATTCGATCACACCGCTCATGATCGTGTTCTCGCTGGCACGGCCGAACAGCGTGGTGAGCATCACCGGCAAGGTGTTGGCCGGGATGTACAAGATCAGGCCCGCCAGCAGGAACGCCCAGGTCCGCACCAGGCTGTTGGGCTTGCGCGAGTGCACGGCGGACTCGCAGCGCGGGCACTCGTGGGTCTGGACCGGGCAGACGTAATTGCACACGTGGCAGAGGGTGACGTCGTGCTCGCGGGCGAACGGGATGCCATTCATGACAGGCCCACTCCCAGATCGTCCCACAGGCGCCGGATGTCTTTGCCGGCAATCAGCACGATCAACACCATCAACATGGCCATGGCCCACAAGCCGGCACCAGGGTGTACGTCCAGCATGCCGGCCAGCTTGACGATCGCCACCAGAATCCCCAGCAGGCAGACCTCCAGCATGCTCCACGGCCGTAAATGCTCCAGCGCACGCATGCAGCTTTTGAAACCGGGGGCGATTTCACCCCGTCGTGCGGGGATCAGGACCCAGATCAGCAGGGCGATCTGCAGGGCCGGGGCCAGGATGATCGCCAGTCCCGCCACCAGCGCGATCAGGGTGATCCGCCCCTGGGCCAGCGCCTGCACCGAGCCCCACAGCGTCACTTCGTTGTGCAGGCCCTGCATGCTGATGCTGATCACCGGGAATACGTTGGCGAACACGAACATGATGGCGGCGGCCAGGCTCAGGGCCAGCAACTGATCGATGCTCATGCGCGGACCCCGATCCAGCACCGCGCGGCAGCGCAGGCAATACGCCGATTGGCCCTTGCTCAAGTCGAGCGCCTGGTACAGCGAATCGCAGTGCTCGCAGATGATCCACTGGGAGGGATCTTCAAGGGAATGCAGGGTGTCGGTCATCGGTGCCGTGGTCGTGGGTGGATAAGAAGGGTGCACGGTGAACGGGCCATGTAGGTGACACAGGCTGAAGGGCTCGCAAAGATACCCCGGTACTGCATTTCTGGCTCACCTTTTATCGTAACGGCTGCGCGCTGGTTGACTTGAGTGAATGGCTTCATCGCAGTTGACGACCTGACTGACCTGACAGATGGACCACGCGGCCGGCATCAGGTTCGCCATCAATTCGACAGTATGAAGATAGCTGCCAGCAACAGGGTCTGCCTTTGGCGCGTGGCGTCCGGAGAGAATGAACGTCCGCAGGGCCCATGGGTGTACGTCGGCGTGCGTTCAATGTAGCTGACGCCAGCCGACTCGACAGCAACAGCGATCAGGCGTGGTCGGTCCACGGGGGTGTGGAAGCCTGTTCGACAGCCATAAAAAACGGCGCGAACCTGAGCAGGTCGCGCCGTTTTTCGATCAGCGGTTCAGCGTGTCATCAGGCGATGACGTCGCTGCTCCACTCGCTGTTCACCAGGCGCTTGAGGCCCAGCGGGTTAGCGTTTTGCAGGGCCGGCGGCAGCAGGCTGTCCGGGTAGTTCTGGTAGCAGACCGGACGCAGGAAACGATCGATCGCCAGCGTGCCGACCGAGGTGCCGCGGGCGTCGGACGTCGCCGGGTACGGCCCGCCGTGGACCATGGCTTCGCACACTTCCACACCGGTCGGGTAGCCGTTGACCAAGATGCGGCCGACTTTCTCTTCCAGCACCGGAACCAGCCACTGGTACTTCTGCAGATCAGCAACTTCGCCGATCAGCGTGGCGGTCAACTGGCCGCGCAGGGCCAGCAGGGCTTGTTTCAGCTCGGCGTCGTCAGCGACTTCGATCAGCAAGGTGGTCGGGCCGAAGACTTCTTCCTGCAGCAGCGGGTCGCCGTTAAGCAGCAAGCTCACGTCGGCCTTGAACAGTTGGGCCTGGGCCTGTTTGCCTTCCTGCGGTTTGCCGGCCAGGTGAGTGACACCCGGGTGGGCCAGCAGGGTTTGCACGCCTTTGCTGTAGCTGCGCAGACCGCCGGCATTGAGCATGGTCTGTGGCGCCTGGCCACCCATGTGCTCGGTCAGCTGTTCGGTGAACGCAGTCAGCTCAGGGGAGCGCACGCCGATCACGACGCCCGGGTTGGTGCAGAACTGGCCTGCGCCCATGACCACCGAGGCTGCGAGTTCGCTGGCAACGGTTGCGCCGCGTGCCGCCAGTGCGCCTGGCAGCAGGACCACCGGGTTGATGCTCGACATTTCGGCGAACACCGGGATTGGCTGCGGACGCTCGGCGGCCATTTTGCACAGGGCGTCGCCGCCGTGCAGCGAACCGGTGAAGCCCACCGCCTGAATGGCCGGGTGCTTGACCAGGCCTTCACCGACGCCGCTGCCGAAGATCATGTTGAACACGCCTTTTGGCATGCCGGTTTTCTCGGCGGCGCGGATGATGGCGCAACCGACGAGGTCAGCCGTGGCCATGTGGCCGCTGTGGGCCTTGAACACCACCGGGCAACCGGCGGCGAGGGCCGAGGCGGTGTCGCCACCGGCTGTGGAGAACGCCAGCGGGAAGTTGCTGGCGCCGAACACGGCAACCGGACCGACGCCGATGCGGTATTGACGCAGGTCGACGCGGGGCAGCGGCTTGCGGTCTGGCAGCGCCAGGTCGATGCGGGCACCCAGGTAATCGCCGCGGCGCAGGACCTTGGCGAACAGGCGCATCTGGCCGCTGGTGCGACCGCGTTCGCCCTGGATACGACCGGCCGGCAGCGCGGTTTCCTGGCAAACGACGGCGACGAAATCGTCACCCAGCGCGTCGAGTTCGTCGGCAATGGCGTCGAGGAATTCAGCGCGACGGGCAGGGCTCAGTTGACGGTATTCAAGAAAGGCGCCTTTGGCGGCGAGGGCCGCAGCGTCGATTTCTGCGTCGGTGGCTTGATAAAAGCTGTAAGGGAGCGCTTCGCCCGTGGTGGCGTCGAGGCTTTTGTGTTGAGGTTCGCCGAGGGCGCTACGGGCACCGGCGATGAAATTCTGGCCGAGAACGGAAGGCATCTGCTTCTCCTGTTGTTGTTTGATCGTATCCGGCGTGATGTCGTCAGGCGTGAAGCCTGGAGTGCCGGGACATACGGTAAGCCTGACATTGGACAACGTCCAGTGCCAGGGTGGTGTTGACAGACATCATACAACTGCATTTTTTTGCCTGCAAGGCGGGGCCTCCTGTCACGCCGAAAAGGCCATCTCCCACGGATTTCGCATGCGCCGCACATTCCGGGGAAGACCGCCGATCTCGTGGGAGCGGACCTGTCCGCGAAGACTGACGCTTGACCGCTATAAATGTAGCGGTCTGGACCGACCTCTTCGCGGACAGGTCCGCTCCCACGGGTTTGCATTGCTTCACTCACCGCAAGAGATGCCCCGCAGCAACGGGGCACGTTAATCAAGCATTCGGCTCATCGGTATTGATGTACTCAGGCACCTTCGCCAGTGGCAGACGGCGGGCCTGTTCGATGCTGATGCCGGGGCGCTCTGGCAACACGTCCAGCTTCTGAGCTTGACCGCTGGTCAGCGCGCGTTCTATGGCCTGCACCACCCGCACGTCGCGCCAGCCTTCGTCACTGTCGGGCTCCGGCTCGCGGTCCTGCAGGATGCAATCGGAGAAATACTGCGTCTCGCCGCCGAACTGATCCACCACCGGGTGCGAATGTTCGGTGGTCTTGCCGTCGATGATGGCGCGATAGCTGATGCCCACGCCTTCGCCAAAACCAAAGCACGGCGACGCCTCGAATTCCCCTTTGGTACCGATCAACTGGAAACGCTCGGTGCTGGGCAGGCTGTAGCTGACGGTGAAGGTTGCCAGCCGCTCTTCAGGGAAGCGCAAGGTCACGGTGACCGTGTCCCAGGTATTGATTTCACGGCCGGGGGTCTTGATGCCGACGGCGTTGACTTCAATCGGCTCGGCGTCAAACAGGTTGCGCACGGCATTGATCGGGTAGGGGCCCATGTCGGCGACCGGCCCGGCTTCGAAACCGCTCTGCATGCGGTGATTGGCCGCGTCGGTGGTCTGGGCGAAGGTCGCGGTGAACAGACGCAGATCTCCCAGCTCACCGGCACGCACGCGATGCACCATTTCCACGGTGCCCGGCTCGAAATGCAGGCGGTAGGCGATCATCAACTTGGCCCCGGATTTCTGCGCGGCCTCGGCGATGGCGATGCAGTCCTCTTCCGTGGACGCCATGGGTTTTTCCAGCAGCACATGGATGCCGGCTTCCAGGGCCGGGACGGCGAATTCCCGATGGCGGAAGTTGGGTGTGGCGAGGTAGATCGCGTCGATTTCACCGGACTTCAGCAGGGTGTCGAACTGGTCGTAGTGATAGCTCTTGAGGTCGTAGAGTTCGGCCAGCTTGTCCGCCTTGACCGGGTCGCCGGTCACCAGCGCCGTCATCACCGAGTTGTCGGTCTGTTCCAGGCCGGGCATGAACGCGCCTTGGGAGATCCAACCACCGGCGACCACTGCGTAGCGGATTTTGCCGTTTGAATCGGGCATGTAAAAAGCCTCCTTGTTCAGCGGACGGTATGTCCAGCGCTTGAATAGTCGGCAGATGAGCGCGCGGTAAGTTCAATCCGAAGACGCCTTGATCGCCAATGCAACGTTTCCCGTCCTTCGCGCTCATACCCTTACGCACTCGAGCGACAGGACGACAGAACGTTATGACGACCCCGGACAAGCAGTACGTGGACTGGCTGGTTGAGCAATCGATGCTCAACGCCGCACAGCAACGCGCAAAACTCTATGGCGGCCAGGGCCGTCTCTGGCAGCGGCCTTACGCTCAAGCCCGACCCCGCGACGCTTCGGCCATCGCGTCGGTGTGGTTCACGGCGTATCCGGCCTCGATCATCACCCGCGAAGGCGGCTCTGTGCTGGAAGCGCTGGGCGACGAAACCCTGTGGCACGCCTTGTCCGACATCGGCATTCAGGGCATCCACAACGGGCCGCTGAAAACCTCAGGCGGGCTCAAGGGTAAGCAGCGCACCCCGAGCATCGACGGTAACTTCGACCGCATCAGCTTCGAGGTCGACCCGGAACTGGGCACCGACGCGCAGTTTCTCGGCCTGAGCCGAATTGCCGCCGCGCACAACGCGATCATTGTCGATGACGTGATCCCGTCCCACACCGGCAAGGGCGCGGATTTCCGCCTCGCCGAAATGGCCTACGAGGAATACCCGGGCCTCTACCACATGGTGGAAATCCGCGAAGAAGACTGGTCGCTGCTGCCGGACGTCGAGCACGGCCGCGACGCGGTCAACCTGCCGCCTGCCACCGTGGACCTGCTGCGGGACAAGCACTACATCGTCGGCCAGCTGCAACGGGTGATTTTCTTCGAACCCGGCGTCAAGGAAACCGACTGGAGCGCCACGTCCGTGGTGGTCGGCGTCGACGGCAAGCCGCGGCGCTGGGTGTACCTGCACTACTTCAAGGAAGGCCAGCCGTCACTGAACTGGCTGGACCCCAGCTTTGCCGCGCAACAGATGATCATCGGCGACGCGTTGCACGCCATCGACGTGATGGGCGCGCGCGTATTGCGCCTGGACGCCAACGGATTTCTCGGTGTCGAGCGCAAGGCTGATGGCACGGCGTGGTCGGAGAGCCATCCGCTTTCGATCACCGGCAACCAGTTGCTGGCGGGTGCGATTCGCAAGGCCGGCGGTTTCAGTTTCCAGGAACTGAACCTGACCATCGACGACATCGCCGCCATGTCCCACGGGGGCGCGGACCTCTCCTACGACTTCATCACCCGTCCGGCGTACCAGCACGCTCTGCTGACCGGGCGCACCGAGTTCCTGCGGCTGATGTTGCGTCAGGTGCATGAATTCGGCATCGACCCGGCGTCGTTGATCCATGCCCTGCAGAACCATGACGAACTGACCCTGGAGCTGGTGCATTTCTGGACCCTGCACGCCCACGATCAGTACCTGTACATGGGCCAGACCTTCCCCGGCAACATTCTGCGCGAGCACATCCGCGAGGAAATGTACGAGCACCTGGCCGGCGAGCACGCGCCGTACAACCTGAAGTTCGTCACCAACGGCGTGTCCTGCACCACCGCCAGCATCATCACCGCGGCGCTGGGCATCCGCGACCTGGACACCATCACGGATGAGGACGTGCTGAAGATTCAGCACATTCACCTGTTGCTGGTGATGTTCAACGCCATGCAGCCCGGTGTGTTCGCCTTGTCCGGTTGGGACCTCGTGGGCGCCTTGCCGCTGCCGGCTGAACAGGTGGCGCATTTGATGGCCGATGGCGACACGCGCTGGATCCATCGCGGCGCCTACGACCTGGTGGGGATCGACCCGGACGCCGAGTTTTCTGCCGGTGGCATGCCGCGTCCGAAGACGCTTTACGGCAGCCTGCCGGATCAATTGCAGCGCCCGGATTCCTTCGCCTCGCAGCTGAAGAAGATCCTCTCGGTGCGCCGCGCCTACGACATCGCTGCCAGCCGGCAGATTCTGATTCCGGACGTTGAGCATCCAGGTCTGTTGATCATGGTTCACGAGCTGCCGGCCGGCAAAGGCATCCAGATCACCGCACTGAATTTCAGCGCCGAATCCATCGTCGAGACCCTGCATTTGCCGGGCATTGCGCCGGGCCCGGTGGTGGACATCATCAACGAACGCGTGGAAGGCGACCTGACCGAAGAAGGTGAATTCACCATCACCCTCGACGCGTACGAAGGCTTGGCGTTGCGTGTGGTGAGCATGGTGTCGCCGATGATGTAAGCCTGCTTGAAGTGGCACAAAACACTGTAGGAGTGAGCTTGCTCGCGCTTGAAGCGTGTCAGTCACCACATAAGTGGGTGAGACATTTGATCGCGAGCAAGCTCACTTCTACAGGTTAGGCGGCGACTGCAAGTCGCTGATCCGGGCCGAAGTCCAACCCGTCCCGGCTCTGGTAGACTTCGCCCCCTTGATACTCAGGGGCTTCCCATGAACGATCCGGTTCGTCTTACCCAATACAGTCACGGCGCCGGTTGTGGCTGCAAGATTTCTCCAAAAACCCTCGAAACCATCCTCGCCGGCAGCGGCGCGCAGAACCTCGACCCGCGCCTGTGGGTCGGCAATGCGTCCCGCGACGACGCGGCGGTCTACGCCATCGATGAAGAACGCGGCGTGGTCTCGACCACCGACTTTTTCATGCCCATCGTCGACGACCCGTTCGACTTCGGCCGCATCGCCGCCACCAACGCCATCAGCGATATCTACGCCATGGGTGGCGACCCGTTGATGGCCATCGCCATCCTCGGCTGGCCGGTCAACGTGCTGGCGCCTGAGATTGCCCGTGAAGTGATTCGCGGCGGCCGCTCGGTGTGCGACGAAGCCGGCATCCCCTTGGCCGGCGGCCATTCCATCGACGCGCCGGAGCCGATCTTCGGCCTGGCTGTGACCGGGCTGGTGGAAAAACGCTTCATGAAGCGCAACGACACCGCCACCGTCGGCTGCCAGCTGTACCTGACCAAACCGCTGGGCATCGGCATCCTCACCACCGCCGAGAAAAAGGGCCTGCTGCGCGACGAAGACGTGGGCCTGGCCCGGGACGTGATGTGCCAGTTGAACAAGCCCGGCAGCCGCTTCGGCAAACTGGCGGGCGTCACCGCCATGACCGACGTCACCGGGTTTGGCCTGCTGGGGCATTTGGTGGAAATGGCCGATGGCAGCGGCCTCAGTGCGCGGCTCAATGCCGCCGCCGTGCCGCGTCTGGGCAGCGTCGATTTCTACATCGAGCAGGATTGCATCCCGGGCGGCACCCACCGCAATTACGACAGCTACGGCGAGCGCATCGGCGCCCTGACCGACACCCAGAAACTGCTGCTGTGTGACCCGCAAACCAGCGGCGGTCTGCTGATTGCCGTGGAGCCCGCCGAACAAGCCGCGTTCCTGGCGCTGGCCACCGAACTGGGCCTGGACCTGTCGCCCATCGGCGAGTTGGTGGCGCGACAGCAACACGCGGTCGAGGTGTATTGATGCGCGACAACAGCGCTCAATTTCGCGAGATCTTTCTGAACGACGTGCCGATGATGGACGTGCGCGCCCCGGTGGAGTTCGACAAGGGCGCCTTTCCCGGCGTGATCAACCTGCCGCTGATGAACGACAGCGAGCGGGAAAAAGTCGGCACCACCTACAAACAGGCCGGGCAGCAGGCGGCGATCGAGCTGGGTCACCGTCTGGTCTCGGGCGAGACCAAGCAGGCGCGAATCGACGCCTGGGCTGCGTTTGCACGCCAGCACCCCGAGGGCTATTTGTATTGCTTCCGTGGCGGCCTGCGTTCGCAGCTGACCCAGCAATGGTTGCAGAACGAGGCGGGCGTCCAATACCCGCGCATCATCGGCGGCTACAAGGCGATGCGCACGTATCTGCTCGGCACTGTCGAGCAGGCGGTGGCGGAATGCGACCTGGTGCTGGTGGGTGGCATGACCGGCACCGGCAAGACCGAAGTCCTGGCGCAGCTCAATAACGCGCTGGACCTGGAAGGCCACGCCAATCATCGCGGCTCAAGCTTTGGCAAACACGCGACGCCGCAGCCGAGCCAGATCGATTTCGAAAACCGTCTGGCCATCGACATTCTGAAAAAGCGCGCAGCGCATGTGCAGCAGTTTGTGCTCGAAGACGAAGGCCGAATCGTCGGCAGTCGCGCGGTGCCGGTGGATTTGTACCGCACGATGCAGGACGCGCCGTTGGTGTGGCTGGAGGACAGTTTCGACAGCCGTATCGAACGGATTCTCAAGGATTATGTGATCGACCTGTGTGCCGAATTCATCGCCGTGCAAGGGCCGGAAACGGGTTTCAACGGGTTCGCCGAACGCTTGAAACAGAGCCTGTCGAGCATCGTTCGGCGCCTGGGGGGTGAGCGCTATCAGCGTCTCTCGGCGATCATGGACGCCGCGCTGCAAGAGCAGGAACGCAGCGGCAACGTCGACCTGCATCGGGGCTGGATCAGCGGCATGCTCAGCGAGTACTACGACCCGATGTATGTCTACCAGCGCGACAGCAAAGACCCGCGCATCGAGTTTTCCGGTCATCAGGCCGAAGTCGTTGAATACCTGAAACAGCGAAGCCGCCGGGAGCAGTGAGCCCCGGCGGCTTCGTTGTGCAGCGTGTGACGGTTACAGCAGCGCAGCGCCAACCAGGCCGCTGACCACGCCGATCAGCATGGTCAGCACGCCCACGGTCACCAGCACCTTGGCGTCGAAGGATTTACGCAGCATGAGCAGCGACGGCAGGCTCACGCTCGGCAGGGTCATCAGCAGCGCCACGGCGGGCGCAGTGCTCAGGCCCAGGGTCATCAGGGTCTGCACGATGGGGATTTCGGCGGCGGTCGGGATCACGAACAGCGTGCCGACGATGGCCAGCGGAATCAGCCACAGCAGGCCGTTGCCCATGGCACCGTCCACGTGGGGGAACAGCCAGACCCGCGCTGCGCCGAGGATTAGCACCGCGATGATGTAGATCGGGATGGTGGTCCAGAACAGGCTCCACAGGGTCTTGCCCCAACGGGTCAGCAGGCTGCCGTGTTCTGCGGTTTCCGCGTTGACCACCGCTTCCACGGCACCTTCCGGCAGCGGCTCGGCCTTGGAAATGCGCTGCGCCACCATCGATACGCCAATCACCAGCACCAGCCCGGCCACCAGCCGCAACGCGGTAAAGCCCCAGCCCAGCACGAAGCCCATGAACACCAGGGTGGCCGGGTTGAGCACCGGGTTGGCGATCCAGAACGCCAGGGCCGCGCCCACCGAGACATTCTGCTTGCGCATGCCGGCGGCCACCGGGGCCGCGCAGCAGCTGCACATCATGCCCGGCAACGCGAACAATCCGCCGCGCACCGTAGAGCCCAGGCCCGCGCGACCGAACATGCGCAGCAGCCAGTCACGGGGGATCAACACCTGCAGCAGCGAACCGAGGATCACGGCGAGCACGGCGGCTTTCCAGATCGCCAGGAAATACACGTGAGCGTAGGCGAGGGCGGCAGTCCACGGGTTAGCCGGGTTGTCGTTGATGATCGACGCGCCGATGTTATGGGTGTCGGCGGCGACGAAGGATTTGAGGTAGTACGGGGACCATTTGACGTAATACAGACCGATGGCGGCGATCAGTAGAAATACAACGGGTTTCCACCAAAACGACCAGCCGCGCGACGGCGCGGCAAGAGGGAGGCTGGACATGGGCGCGATTCCGGGTAAGGGGCGTTAAAAACGCAATGATAGCCGCGACGGGAAATGGATGCTTACAAATCCGCGCTGCCGCGAGGGCGGTTGCGGAGGAAGGACGATCCACGGGCTCGTCGGCCACTGCTTCTGCCGAAGGCGTGGGAGCGTGGCTTGCCCGCGATCTGCCGGGCACCGGAAGCGGATCGGTTTATGCGTTACGCCTGGCGCACCGGGGGCGGATGGTTTCATGACTGCTTCGCAGCCAATCGCGAGCAAGCTGCGCTCCCACGGCCTCCGGCCAGAATCAAAAGCACGTTGTCGCGATCAAAGGGGGGGCTGCCGGAAGCCCAAGTGCACAAGTTGATCGTCCCCACGCTCCGCGTGGTGATGCATTTCCCGACGCTCTGCGTCGCGTTTGATCAGTGACTGACGCTGGCCCCGCCAAACACTAACCCCGACGATTTGAGCAGTTCCTGAGTGTAGGCCTGTTGCGGGTGGGCGAAGAGGGTGCGGGCGTCGCCTTGTTCGATCACTTTGCCGTCCTTGATCACGATCAGGTCGTGGGCCAGGGCGTGGACCACGGCCAGGTCGTGGCTGATGAACAGGTAGGTCAGGCCGTGGCGCAGTTGCAGGTCGCGCAGCAGGGCAATGATCTGTTTCTGCACCGTGCGGTCCAGCGCCGAGGTGGGCTCGTCCAGCAGGATCAGTTCCGGTTCCAGCACCAGAGCCCGGGCGATGGAAATCCGCTGCCGCTGCCCGCCTGAAAATTCATGGGGGTAACGGTGCCGCCACGCCGGATCAAGGCCGACTTCGCCCATCACCCGAATCACCGTGGCCTCGCGTTCTTTCGGCGTGCCGACCCGATGGGTGAGCAGGCCCTCGGCGATGATCTGTTCCACCGTCATCCTCGGGCTCAGGCTGCCGAACGGGTCCTGGAACACGATCTGCATCTGCCGGCGCAGCGGGCGCATCATGCTCTGGTTGCGCAGGCTCAACTCCTTGTTGCCGAAGCGAATCCCGCCTTCGGAATCGATCAGCCGCAAAATGGCCTGGCCCAAAGTGGATTTCCCCGAGCCGGACTCACCGACGATACCCAGGGTCTTGCCCTTCATCAGCTCGAAACTGACCCCGTCCACCGCCTTGATATAACGCTTTTCCCGGCTGAACAGCGGCGTCGGCAAGGGAAACCAGACCCTCAGTTCGTCCACGCTCAGCAGCGTGTGCGGGTGCAGGCTCAGCACCGGTTCGCCGTCCGGTTCGGCGTTGATCAAGAGCCGGCTGTATTCGTGCTGCGGATCGGCGAACAAGGTCTGGCAGTCGGCCTCCTCGACAATCTCCCCGGCGCGCATCACGCACACCCGCTGCGCAACGCGCCGCACCAGGTTCAGGTCGTGGCTGATCAGCAGCAACGACATGCCCAGCCGTGCCTGCAGCGATTTGAGCAGCGCCAGAATCTTCACCTGCACCGTCACGTCCAGCGCCGTGGTGGGTTCGTCAGCGATCAGCAGATCCGGCTCGTTGGCCAGGGCCATGGCGATCATCACCCGTTGCCGTTGACCGCCCGACAGCTGATGCGGGTACGCCTTGAGGCGCAGCAGCGGGTTGTGAATCCCCACCAGTTCCAGCAGTTCCAGGGTCCGGCTGCGGGCCGCGCGGCCTTTGAGGCCCTTGTGCATGGCGAGGATTTCGCTGATCTGCTTTTCCACGGTGTGCAGCGGGTTGAGCGACGTCATCGGCTCCTGGAAGATCATCGCGATGCGGTTGCCGCGCAGGCTGCGCAGCTGCTTGTCGCTGGCGTGCACCAGGTCCAGGCCGTTGTAGTGAATGGTGCCGCTGGTGCTTACCGATTTACCCGGCAGCAGGCGCAGGATCGAATGGGCGGTCACCGACTTGCCCGAGCCGGATTCCCCTACCAGCGCCAGGCACTCGCCCCGGCGGATGTTGAGGTTGATGCCGTGCACCACTTCGGCGCCGTTGAAGGCCACGCGCAAATCGCGGATTACTACTAGAGGGGTCGTGTCAGCGTGTGGCATGTCAGCTCCTTGGATCGAACGCGTCGCGGCAGGCTTCGCCGATGAACACCAGCAGCGAGAGGATCAGCGCCAGCGAACAGAACGCCGTCAGGCCCAGCCACGGCGCGCCGAGGTTGCGTTTGGCCTGGCCGATCATCTCGCCCAGGGACGCGCTGCCGGCGGGCATGCCGAAGCCGAGGAAATCCAGCGCGGTGAGCGTGGCAATCGCGCCGGTCACAATGAACGGCAGGTAGGTCAGGGTGCTGGTCATGGCGTTGGGCAGAATGTGCCGGATCATCAGCGCGCTGTCGGTCAGGCCCAAAGCGCGGGCGGCCTTGACGTATTCCAGGTTGCGCCCGCGCAGAAACTCGGCACGCACCACGTCCACCAGCGCCAGCCACGAGAACAGCGACATGATCCCCAGCAGCCACCAGAAACTCGGCGCCACGAACCCCGACAGAATGATCAGCAGGTACAGCACCGGCAGGCCCGACCAGATTTCCAGGATGCGCTGACCGATCAGGTCGGCCATGCCGCCGTAGAAGCCCTGAATCGCGCCGGCCACCACACCGATCACGGTGCTGATCGCCGTCAGCAGCAGGGCGAACAGGATCGAAATCCGCGCGCCGAACAGCACACGCGCCGTCACGTCCCGGGCCTGGTCGTCGGTGCCCAGCCAGTTCTGCGCACTGGGCGGGGCTGGGGAGGGCTGCTTGAGGTCGTAATTGATGGTTTCGGCGGAAAACGGGATCGGCGGGAACAGCATCCAGCCGCCCTTGTCGGCGATCAGTTTGCGCACGTATTCGCTGGAGTAATCCGGCTCGAAGGGCAGCTCGCCGCCGAACTCGGTTTCCATGTACTGGTGCAGCGTCGGGTAATACAACTTGCCGTCGAGGGAAATGATCAGCGGTTTGTCGTTGGCGATCAGCTCGCCGCACAGGCATACCACCAGCAGGCCCACGAACAGCCACAGCGACCACCAGCCACGGCGGTTGGCCTTGAAGCGCTGCAAGCGGCGCTTGCTCTGGGGAGAGAACTCGAACATCAGGCGCTCCTCGCCGAAAAGTCGATGCGCGGGTCGATCAGCGTGTAGCACAGATCGCCCACCAGTTTGATCAGCAGGCCGAACAGGGTGAACAGGAAGAGGGCGCCGAACACCACCGGGTAATCCCGCGACACCGCCGCCTCGTAACTCATGCGGCCCAGGCCATCGAGGCCGAAAATGGTTTCGATCAGCAAGGCGCCGGCGAAGAACACGTCAATCAGCGCCTGAGGCACCCCTGCCACCACCAGCAGCATCGCGTTGCGAAACACGTGGGCGTACAGCACGCGGCTTTCGCTCAGGCCCTTGGCCCGGGCGGTGACCACGTACTGGCGGCTGATCTCGTTGAGAAAGCTGTTTTTGGTGAGGATGGTCAGCGTCGCGAACCCGCCGATCACCAGCGAGCTGACCGGCAGCACCAGGTGCCACAGGTAGTCGCGGACCTTGCCGAAGGTCGACAGGCTTTCGTAGTTGTCCGAAACCAGCCCTTGTGCCGGAAACCAGTCCAGGTAGCTGCCCCCGGAAAACACCACGATCAGCAAAATGGCGAACAGAAACGCCGGGGTGGCGTAGCCGATGATCACCAGCGTGCTGGTCCAGACATCGAACGCGCTGCCGTGGTGGATGGCCTTGCGGATGCCCAGCGGGATCGAGATCAGGTAGGTGATCAGGGTGGCCCACAGCCCCAGCGATAACGAGGTCGGCAGCTTTTGCAGGATCAGGTCGGTGACCGACATGCCGCGAAAGAAGCTGTTGCCGAAATCCAGCTGCGCGTAGCTTTTCAGCATCAGCCACAGGCGTTCGTGCATCGGTTTGTCGAAGCCGTACTGGTGCTTGATTTCTTCCACCAGCGCCGGGTCCAGGCCACGGCTGCTGCGACTCATGCTGCCGCTGGAGGCGACTTCACCGCCGCCACCGCCCACGCCCGTGGGGCTGAACCCTTGAACGCGGGCGATGGCCTGCTCCACCGGCCCGCCGGGCGCGGCCTGCACAATCAGAAAGTTGACCACCAGAATGCACAGCAGGGTGGGGATGATCAGCAACAGACGACGAAACAGATAGCGCAGCATCAGTGAGCCCCCGCGGCAAGACTGGACGGTTTCGGCGGATCGAGCATCAGCTTGGCCATCTGCTCGTTGGTGAGGGCGGTCGGGCTGACTTCCCACCAGGTTTCCAGGCCCACGTCGTAGGTCGGACCGATCTTCGGCATGCCGAAACGATTGGCGTACACCAGCGGCGTGCCCTGGGAGTAGTAGTGCGGAATCATGTAGAAATTCCACAGCAGCACCCGGTCCAGGGCGCGGGCGTAGCGCACCATTTCGTCCCGGCTGTTGGTGGCCACCAGGCCGTCGATCAAATGGTCGACCACGGGATTGCGCAGCACCAGGGTGTTGGAGCTGCCCACCTGGGTGGCGCTTTGCGAGCCGTACAGGTTGTACAGTTCGCGGCCCGGCGAAATGATCGGGTTACCGTTGCTGGGGAACTGGGTGACGATGGTGTCGTAGTCCCGAGCATTGAGCCGGTTCTGGTACTGCGCCGAATCGACACGGCGATAGTCCAGGTTGATGCCGATCTGCCCCAGCACGCGTTTGTACGGCAGCACCAGACGGTCGAAACCGCCCTGACCGTCGAGAAACGTGAAGGTCATGGGCTCGCCGGCATCGTTCACCAGCCGGTTGTTTTTCGGGTGCCAGCCCGCTTCGGCGAACAACTTGAGGGCTTTGAGTTGCTTGTCGCGGATGTAGCCGCTGCCGTCGGTCTTCGGCGCTTTCCACACCTGGGTGAAGACCTCGTCGGGCACCTGGCCACGGAACGGCTCGAGGATGTTCAGCTCTTCGGCGTCCGGCAGCTCGGTGGCCGCCATGTCGCTCTTGGGCCAGTAGGTCTGCTCGCGCACATAAAAGTTGCGCATGATCTGGTTGTTCAGCCACTCGAAATCCCAGAGCATCGCCAGCGCTTCGCGCACCCGGCGGTCCTTGAAGATCGGCTTGTCGAGGTTGAAGGCAAAGCCCTGGGCCGCCGTCGGACGGTCCTTGGCGAAGATGTGTTTTTGCAGGCGACCGTCGTCGATGGCAGGGCCCGAATAGCCGACCACGTAGCCCGACGACGAGAACTCGCGGTTGTAATCGAACGACCCGGACTGGATCAATTGCCGGGCCACTTCGACGTCGCCGTAGAAGTTGACGGTCAGCGTGTCGAAGTTGTAGAGCCCGCGGCTGACCGGCAGGTCTTTGGCCCACCAGTCCTTGACCCGCTCAAATGAGACGCTGCGTCCGGCGTCGACTTTCGACACTCGGTACGGCCCGCTGCCCAGTGGTGGCTCGAAACCGCCGCCCTTGGACAGGTCGCGGGTCTTCCACCAGTGTTCCGGGAGGATGCGCATCCCGGCGATGTCCAGGGCCAGCGTGCGGTTGAGGTTGTTCTTGAAGTTGAAGCGAACCTGCCCAGGCCCTTCGATCACCACGTCCTTGACGTCGCCGTACAGCGGTCGGTAGCTGAAGCTGCCTTTGGTCATCAGCAGGTCGAAGGTGTAGCGCACGTCTTCGGCGGTGATGGCGGTGCCGTCGTCGAAACGCGCCTTGGGATTCAGGTAGAAACGCACCCACATATTGTCAGGGTCGCGTTCCAGTTTTTCCGCGACCAGCCCGTACACGGTGTACGGCTCGTCCAGCGAACGGTAAGCCAGCGGCGAGTAGACCCAGCTGTCGATCTCACGCACGTTGATGCCCTGATCCGCGTACGGGGTCAGGTAATTGTATTGGCCGATTTCCTCGGAGGAACGGCTCAGGGACCCGCCCTTGGGCGCATCCGGATTGACGTAATCGAAATGGTTGAAACCGGCGGGGTATTTCGGTGCGTCGCCGTAGACGGTCATGGCATGACCCGGTGCGGCGAAGGTAAACGGGGAGACACAAGCCACGACAATGCCCAGCAACAGGGGCCGCCATGAAAGGGGAAAACAACACATCTTCGGACCATCCTCGGTTGGCAGTGCGACACGCTTGACGCCTTCGCAGTCTTCTTCGAAAAAAACCCCCGGCCGGGGAAAGGTGGACGAGACCTGTGGCCGGAGGCGCGATTTCGCAGGAGGACCGAGACGCGCCGGAGCGTTAGCGCGTCTCGGGTGCAGGCTTTAGAAGTGGTAGGTGGCGCGTGCGAACAGCGTGCGACCCATGGCTTCGGCGTAACGCGGGTCATAACCGGTCTGGAAGTTGTCGGTCTGGATGGTGAACGGCGGGTTGCGGTCGAACATGTTTTTCACGCCCGCGTCCAGGTCCAGGGTCTTGTCGAAGGTATAACCGGCGGACATGTCCCACAGGGCATACGAAGACACACGACGGGTGCTGCCATCGTCATACGAGGTGTCGTTGTAACCGGTGGTGAACCGGTTGGTCAGCGACGCACGATAAGCGCCCAGGTTCCAGGTGCCGACCAGGTTGTGCTTCCAGCGCGCCGCAACCCCGAGGCTGCTTTGCAGGTCGCCGACCTTGTCGATGTACACGCCATCAATGGCTTCCTGATAGTCATAACGGGCGGTGTAGGTGCCCTGCATGCCCAGGCCGAACTGGCCGATCGGGGTGTTCGGGAAGCGGTAGTCCAGGCTCAGATCCACACCGTTGGTCTTGACCTTGCCCAGGTTGGCGAGGCCGGTGTTGATGTGGTTGAGGGAGCCGTCGGCGTTACGCACGAAACGGTCGGCGTACAGGTCCGGATTGGCGAACACGGAGGCTTCCGGGAACTCGGCGATCTGGTCGGAAATCTTGATCCACCAGAAGTCCAGGCCCACCGACAGGTCGCGAATCGGCTGGAACACGAAGCCGAAGGTCACGTTGCGTGCTTTCTCCGGAGACAGGTCCTGGTTGCCGCCGGTGCGGTTGTTGAATTGCAGGCCGCAGTCACGGGCCGCGTTGCCGCCTGCCTGTGCCGTACCGCCGGCGCAGAGAACCGGGTCGTCGTAGCTGCCGGTGGTGAAGGTGGTGTAGTTGGGGTTGTTCAGCTCATACAGGGACGGTGCACGGAACCCTTCGCTGTACGCACCGCGCACCACCAACTCTTTGATCGGCTGGTAACGGAACGAGTATTTCGGGTTGGTGGTGCTGCCGAAGTCGCTGAATTTGTCGTGGCGCACGGCGGCCGACAGTTCCAGGTTGTCCAGCACCGGCACCGTCAATTCGGCGTATTCAGCGCGGATGCTGCGGTCTCCCGCGACGCTTGAAGAAGGATCGACGCCCAGGCTTTGCAGGTCGCCGGCAAAGTCTTCCACGGTCTGGTGGAATTTCTCTTTGCGGTACTCGCCACCGATGGCCAGGCCCGATTGACCGCCGCCGAACCAGTCGCCAATTTCGCGACTGACACGACCATCCAGTGCAGTCACCCGACCCACCGCGGTGGAGTAGATGCCGTGGTACAGGCTGTCGTTGATGTATTGCTGACCGGCTGCGCTCTGCGCGCCGAACGGGTTGAGCAAGCCACTGTCCAGGCCCGCGCCAATCAAACGGTCACTGGCGTAACCGCCGGTGACGCCGTTGGTGACTTTGCTCTGGTTGTAGGACGCGCCCACATCGTAATCCCAGCCCACGGCGGTGCCGGTGAAGTTGAGCAACAGCCGTTGCGCGGTGTTGGCGTCCTTGGACGAGCGGTCGCCGGCAGCCGTTTCACGCCAGCTGGTGTCCACCGGTGCATTCGGGTCCAGGGTGAAGTTTTCCGGCAGTGGGGTGATGCCGTTGCCCGGGAAGTAAGGCGAATCGGGGTTGACCTGGACGCCGGTGTAAGGGGCCGGTGCCACGGTGGTGGCGTTGTTGTTGCGGGCCCAGAAGTATTCGAGGCTGACGTTGTGGTCTTCGGCGATCTTGCCGGTGGCCTTGCCGAAGAACGAGGTTTTTTCGGTCTGCGGGATCAGGTCGATGGAGTTGCGGGTGTCGAACCGGCAGTTGGCCTGGCCGCTGGTATTGGGGTGCAGGTTAGGGCCAGCGCAGTCAGCGCCCAGCGGGTTGGTGCTCGGACCGCCATTCTGGTTGTAGTTGGACGGGAAGGCGGTGCCCGAGGTGGCATCCAGCCCACGGTTGGGCACATAGCCGCGCGCAAACGTCCGGTCGTTGGCATCCAGGTTCTGTTGCTTGGCGTAGTTGAACACGCCCATCACGTTGAAGCGGTCTTCGTCCAGATCGCCGAAGCCCCAGCTGCCGCTCATGTCCTTGCTGCCGCCACCGCCGGTAGCGTCCGGCATTTCCCCGCCCAGCGACAGCGTGCCGTCGGTGAGGGATTTTTTGGTGATGAAGTTGATCACGCCGCCGATGGCGTCAGTGCCGTACAGCGCCGAGGCGCCGTCACGCAGGATTTCCACCCGGTCGATGGCCGCGAACGGGATGGTGTTCAGGTCGACCGCGCCACCTTGCGAGTGGGTGCCGGACATGGAGTTGTTGGCCAGGCGCCGGCCGTTGAGCAGGACCAGCGTCTTGTTCGCACCGATACCGCGCAGGTCGGCGAACGAAGCACCCCCGGTGGCGCTGCCGACCGAACCCGAGGCGTTGTCCATCGAGTTGCTGGCGGTGATCCGCGAAATGATTTCGGCGGTGGTGGACACCCCCTGTTTGCGCAGTGTGTCGGCGCGTAGCACGGTCACGGGCACGGCGGTTTCCGCGTCCACCCGGCGAATCGCCGAACCGGTCACTTCCACCCGTTGCAGCTGGGTGGTGGCCGGTGTGACAACCGCTGGGCCAGGGACGTTGACTTCGCTGGCCGATGACGTATCGCTGCCCGAGCTATCAGTGCTTTCGGCGGCGTGTGCGGAGGTCATGCCAACGGCCAGCGCGCAGATCAGAACGCGTGGGTGCCGTGCAGCGGCCAGGACCAAAGGCTTGAGGGTAAATCCAGGAAAACTCATCAGCATGGTAATTTCCGACTTATTCCAGATGTTATTGAAATGGCCTTGTGAGCCGTCGTTGCTCCGACGCGGGTGTGGCGGTCGGGAAATCCACATTTTTCAAGCAAGCCGCTCCCCTCCGTGGCAAAAACCACGGTCGGCTGTACATCAGGAGTTGCGTATCAGGGCCGCGAAAGTGCGGCCCTTATTTCAAGGCGACGACATCACTTGGAGGTCATCACTGAAATCTTGGTAATCCCCGAACGCTCGATGGACGCCATGGCCTTGGCCACCTGGCCGTAGTTGACGTTGGTGTCGGCCTGCAATTGCACGCGCACGTCCGGGTCCTTGGCCTTGACGTCCTTGAGGCTGACTTCCAGCAGCTCAGGCGCCAGTTCGGACTTGGCCAGGTAGAACTTGCCGTCCTGATCGACGCTGACCACGATCGGGTCTTTCTTGTCGGCGGCGGCCACGGCGTCGGTCTTGGGCAGGTTGACCTTGATCGCGTTGGTCATCAGCGGGGCGGTGACGATGAACACCACCAGCAGCACCAGCATCACGTCCACCAGCGGCGTGACGTTCATTTCGCTGAGGACTTCATCACTGTCTTGGGTGGAGAACGACATTTAGCTCGCCTCCCGCACGGCCTGGGCGTGCTTGCTGGCGATGGCCTGGCGGTTGATGGAGAAGGCGCTGCGTGAAGCCAGTGCGTCGAAGTCATGGGCGAAATCGTCCATGTCGGCCACGGCCAGCTTCAGGCGACGCAGGAAAAAGTTGTAAATCAGCACCGCCGGCACGGCGACCGCGATGCCCACACCGGTGGCGATCAGCGCATGACCGATGGGGCCGGCAACCGTTTCCAGGCTCGCCGAACCGCTGGCGCCGATGCTTTGCAGGGCTTCCATGATTCCCCAGACCGTACCGAACAGACCAATGAACGGCGCGGTGCTGCCGATACTCGCCAGGATGGCCTGACCGGCTTCCAGCGAGCGGCGCTCTTTCTGGATCTGCTGGCGCAGGTTGCGCTCGAGGCGGTCGGAACGGTTGATGGTGTGGGCCAGTTGCTGGGTGGTGCGCGGGGTGTCGTCCACGGTCATCGCTTCAAAACCGGTGTTGGCGATGCGTGCCAGCGAACCCGGGTACTGCGCGGAGTGTTCAGCCGCCGTCAGCAGGTCCGGCGCAGCCCAGAAGGCTTTGGTGAACTGCTTGTTCTGTTTTTTCAGTTTCAGGTACTGCGCCGACTTGATCAGCAACAGGCCCCAGCTCAGTACCGAGAACACGACCAGAGCCCACAGGACGCCAGGGACAATCATCGAAGAGAGCGATTCGTTCATGGTTTAAACCTCACCAGCTATATAAAGAGTTATCAGTCGTTTGCGAGCAGCCGTCATTCCGGCAACTTGAAATCAATGGTTTGTGTCGCGAAGCCTTCAATCGGGGTGTCACCGCGCTTGGCCGGAATGAACTTCCAGTTGCGCACCGTTTCCACGGCGGCGTCGTCCAGCACTTGCTTGCCGCTGGATTTGGTCACCTCCACGGTGCCGGCGCGGCCGTTGGGCAGCACCTTGATGCGCAGGATCACCCGGCCTTCCATGCCTTTGCGCAACGCAGCACCGGGGTACTCCGGCGGCGGGTTGCCCAGGCTGGCGAGTCCCGAAATCGCGGCCGATTCCTTGACCGGCGCAGCAGGGGCTGCCGGTGCCGCAGGGGCGGGCGTCGGTGCAGGCGGTGCCGGGTTGGGCGGTGCCGGCGGGGCAGGAGGCGTCGGCGGCGCGGGCGGCGTCGGCTTTTTCACCGGCTTGGGCTTCTCCACCGGTTTTGGCTTCTCGACCTTGGGCTTCTCGATCGGTTTGTCCGGCGGCTTGATCGCATCCGGGTCTTCCACGGGCGTCTCCGGTTCCGGCGGTGGCGGCGGTGGAGGAGGCGGCGGTGGCGGAGGAGGTGGCGGCGGTTCTGGCGCTGGCGGCGTCGGGCTGGTCAACTCAACTGTCATTTCCGGTACTTGCGGTGCAACTTCTGGAAGTTCGGCTTTTGCCGTTTGCATGTACCACCAGATCGCGCCGTGAATAAGCACAGAGGCGGCAATCAATATCAACACCTGCGGCTTATTAAGGCCGCCGGGTCGAGAGGTGTTTTCCTTGAAGGGAATGCCTTGCCACGCCTTGGAAAGTTGTTCCGGCGTGGGGTCGGGCATTGCCTTCATCTTTACCGCATCATTCATTAAAGCTCCCTCGGGTAGTTGAAGGGCAATACGATTCCGTTCAAACATTTCGTGAATGTTCGAATGCAGGGGGCTTGCACTTTCATGAGGCGCAAAAGCCCGTAAGCGGACACACAAGTGTCAGCTGTTTTATCGGAAGTTAAGTCGCGGTTTCAGTTATTGAGACGGCATCACTATTCCCTGATTTCTTGTTGTGTACCGGGTTGTACAGCTTTGTTCCTGTGTGGATACATAGCAACCGCTATGCCAAAACACCTGTGCTAGAGCCTTTATTCATGTTCGTTACGAAATATGTCGCATTCTTGTACTTTTTTTTCGAATTGACCCGCAAACGCCGCCTGGATCAATCCGGACCATTGGAACCTGTGTAAAACGCACAGGCGACGAGGTCCGCCTGGCAGTGTTTGCGAATAACGCCACGGCCGGTTATTTACTGTTTCAACGTCGCTTGCACCAAACAGGTCTATCAAGTGTTGGATTGGTGCATGAATCTTTTAACGGTACATGTTCAATGTTCTCGGGCGAGGGGTGAAGTATGACTGGTAAGTCATAAATCAAACTAACGACAATTTCAGGCCGAACGAGTTTAACGAACTGAAACAGTGCGCTGTTCAGTACTCAGTGCAACGTTGTTAACGGAAAGCTCCGTTTTACCGCAGGCCTGATAAGTCGTTATTGTTGTACCACTGTTCAGGAATAAACACTGAGCGCTGCACGCGCTCAACGATAAAAAAATAAAAAACTCAAACCGCGGACATGCGTTCGCGCCTGGGTCAGGTGTAGGAGGCGTTCAAAAAAATCAGCCGTGACGGCCAGGGGAGGACAGGGGTATTCGCGCCAGTTCGAGGCGATTGCGCAGACGCGCGGAGGAGGGCGTTGCCAGGTGGGTCGGGTGAAGCGCGGGAGGGCGTCGGTTTGAAGGCTGCACGAAACGAATTCCTTATCGTTGGACGCTGGCTTGTGGTTGCGTCCTGCACTGTTATGGACAGGGTAATGTCCGTTTGTTTGCACGTTGGTGCGGGGTGAGCACTCAACGGCGCAGTACCCCGCGGATTCACTGGGTTGCAGTGGTCGCCTTGTGGTACTCCCGTTCCATAAGGAAGAAATGTGCCAAAAACCGCGAATTTGTAACATTTTTTTTACAACTGGCACGGGACACTGTTCCATGGCACGTGGAATGCCCCCGATCCAACGCCATCGAGCGAGAGCCCTTCATGACCACGCTTTTCCCTGGAAGCCCCACGTATCGCGCACTGCGTGAACGCTTTCTGGCGGCTGCACAGTCGGCCGGCGCTGTGCTCACCGCGCATCAACACCCGCTCACGGGTCCGTTTGGCGAAGCGCTGTACACCGACGTCGCCTGGCTGGGCGCACCCGACGCCAGGCGTGTGCTGGTGGCAGTGAGCGGCACCCACGGCGTCGAGGGCTATTACGGTTCGGACTGTCAGACCCGCTGGCTGCAGACCTTCAGCGAGCGCACGCTGCCGGACGATGTGGCCATCCTCATGATTCATCTGATCAATCCGTGGGGCACCGCGTGGATGCGTCGGGTCAACGAAGACAATCTGGACCAGAACCGCAATTACCTGGACTTCAGCCAGCCGCTGCCTGACAACTCGGCCTACCGGGCTGTGCACGACATCTATGCCTGCAGCCAGTTACAGGGCGCCGAGCGGGACCGTGCCGATGCGCGGTTCAATGAGGAGATTGCCTCGCGCGGCTGGTCGGGGTTGATGGGCGTGGTGGAGGCCGGGCAATACGCCTTCGCCGACGGCCTGTTCTATGGCGGCACCGCGCCCAGCTGGTCGAACCTGACCCTGCGGCGCCTCATCGACACGCACCTGAAGCACGCCGAGGTGGTCACCTGTTTCGACCTGCACACCGGCGCGGGCGATTACGGCCATCCCATGCTGTTGAGCATCGTCGAGTCGGCGTACCCGGCGCTGGGCGATGCCCAGACGTTGTTCGGGCCGTGGTTGTTCACCCTGGTGACGGGCGCAGGCAAGGTCAGCGACACCGGTGTGTCGGCGACCTCCACCGGCTACACCTCGCAAATGCTGGTGGACGCGTTGCCCCAGGTGCACCTGATGCCGTTCGTGATCGAGTGCGGAACCTACCCCGGCGCCGAGGTGCACGGTCACCTGCGCGACGATCACTGGCTGCACCTGCACGGGGATCCACTCGACGCTACTGGTCAACGGATCAAGCGTGGCCTGCTGGAACAGTTTTATCCGGCCGATCCGGACTGGCAGGCGATCGTGTGGGTCCGCACCCGGCAAATCTGGGAGCGGGCGCTGGCGGCGTTGCCGGGGATCAGTCGGGGCTGAACCTCAACGAATCAACTGCTGGGCCAGATCAGGCAGCAGTTGTTCGCAAGGGGCTTCGAGCTTCAGGTCCAGCAGATCGTCGGCCCGGGTCTTGCCCATGTTGACGGCGATGATCGGCTTGCCCTGGTCCACTGTGGCGCGGCACAGGCGAAAGGCCGAATAGGCCATCAGCGAGGAGCCCACCACCAGCAAGCCTTCAGCCTGTTCGATCAGGGTCATGGCCTTCGCGGCTTTGGGCGGGGCGACGTTTTCACCGAAGAACACCACGTCGGGCTTCATCCGTTCGCCACCGCAGTGGGGGCAATGCGGCACTTGAAAGCGCTCTTCGAAAGAGGCGTCCAGCAGCGTGTCGCCGTCGGGGGCCTGAATGGCGTCGACGCCGGCCAGGTATGGATTCTGTTGTTCGAGGGTCAGCTGAACCACATCCCGTTCGGTGCGTTGCCGACAGTCCAGGCACAGCACCCAATGCAGGCTGCCGTGCAGTTCGACCACGCCATGGCTGCCGGCCTGGTCGTGCAGGCTGTCGACGTTCTGGGTGATCAGGCCGGTGATGATGCCGTGGGTCTGCAGGGTGGCCAGTGCCTCGTGCGCCGCATTGGGGCGCGCCACGCGCACCCGCGGCCAGCCGAGCATCGCCCGCGCCCAGTAACGGCGGCGGGCCTCCGGGGCGTTGAGGAACTCCTGAAACATCATCGGCTGCCGGCCACGGCGCACGCCGTCGCGGTCCCGGTAATCCGGAATGCCCGACGAGGTGCTGATGCCCGCGCCGGTGAGCACCACCAGTGACTTGATGTGCATCAGCTGTAACAGCGTGTCGAATGAAGCGTCGGCGGACATGCAGGGGTGGCTCCGGGTGGTTGGCGAGGACTTTGATCGTTCCCACGCTCCGCGTGGTAACGCCGTTCAGGGCGCTCCGCGCCCAAGTGACGCGGAGCGTCACCGGCATGCATTCCCACGCGGAGCGTGAGGAACGATCAGCGCAGGCAGGGTTGATCGTTGTTCGGCATCGCCCAGACTGTCACGAACCCCGGCCCTTTGAAAAGGCAGTCGGTCGGGCGAAAAATCAGTAATATGGCGAAACATCGGGACAGGCCAACGCTGGACCGTGCCTTCAAGACCGTATTGTCGATCAGTCAGCCGCCCCCACGCCGGGCGCGCTAGCCAAGAAATAGAGGGTGTCATGGGTAACGAGAGCATCAATTGGGACAAGCTGGGTTTCGACTACATCAAGACCGACAAGCGCTACGTGGCGCACTGGATTGATGGCGACTGGCAGCAAGGCGAGCTGACGGAAGACAACGTGCTGCACATCAGCGAAGGCTCCACCGCTCTGCATTACGGTCAGCAGTGTTTCGAAGGCATGAAGGCCTACCGCTGCAAGGACGGCTCGATCAACCTGTTCCGCCCGGACCAGAACGCCGCCCGCATGCAACGCAGCTGCAACCGCCTGTTGATGCCCAATGTGCCCACCGACATGTTCATCGAAGCCTGCAAGGACGTGGTCCGCGCCAACGAGCGCTTCATCCCGCCGTACGGCACCGGCGGCGCGTTGTACCTGCGTCCGTTCGTGATTGGCGTCGGCGACAACATCGGCGTGCGCACCGCCCCCGAATTCATCTTCTCGGTGTTCTGCATCCCGGTCGGCCCTTACTTCAAGGGCGGCCTGACCCCGCACAATTTCCTGATCTCCGACTACGACCGCGCCGCCCCCCATGGCACCGGCGCCGCCAAGGTCGGCGGCAACTACGCGGCCAGCCTGATGCCGGGTGTCGATGCCAAGAAGCGCGGCTTTGCCGACTGCATCTACCTGGACCCGATGACCCATTCGAAGATCGAAGAAGTCGGTTCGGCCAACTTCTTCGGCATCACCCATGACGACGAATTCATCACGCCCAAGTCGCCGTCGGTGCTGCCGGGGATCACCCGTCTGTCGCTGATCGAACTGGCCGCCAGCCGTCTGGGCCTGAAGGTCACCGAAGGCGACGTGCTGATCGACGAGCTGGACAAGTTCAAGGAAGCCGGCGCCTGTGGTACCGCGGCCGTGATCACCCCGATTGGTGGCATCAGCTACAAGGACAAGCTGCACGTGTTCCACAGCGAAACCGACGTCGGCCCGGTGACCAAGCGCCTGTACGCCGAGTTGACCGGCGTACAGACCGGCGACCTCGAAGGTCCGGCGGGCTGGATCGTCAAGGTCTGAGTGTGACCTGATCGCCGCGCAATAAAAAACCACCGCCCTTGAGGCGGTGGTTTTGCTTACGGTCAGCAGTGGGAGCAAGCTTGCTCGCGATGAGGTCGGTACATTCAATTCCGGGTGTTGATATCGAATCGCGAGCAAGCTCCCTCCCACTTGTTCGCGAATGAATTCGCGCCTACAGAGATGCCAAGTAGCAGCGGGATCACACAGCCTTCACCGCCCCATGCTCAAGCAACAACGCTTCCATCCACTGCATGAACGCCCGGCAGCGGGCGGGCAGGTGGCGGCGGTGGGCGTAGAGCAGTGACACCGGCATCGGCGCGGGCAGGTAACCGGGGAGGATTTCCACCAGTTCGCCGCTTTCTACGGCCGCGCGTTTGGCCATGCGCGGTGCCTGGATGATGCCCAACCCGCCCAGGCAGGCGGCTTCGTAGGTCTCGATGTTGTTTACCGTGACGCTGCAGGGCATGGGCACGCGCTGGTCCTTGCCGTCCTGGTGATACTCGAACACGGCGTCGCTGGCACCGAAGGTCGAGACGTAATTCACCAGCTTATGCGCCTGCAGGTCGTCCAGCGTGTGCGGCACACCGTGCTCGCGGGCATAGCCTGCGCTGACCACATTGATCATCGGGAAATCGCCCACGTGCCGGGCCACCAGCGTGGTGTCGGGCAGTTCGCCGACACGCATCACGCAATCAAAACCTTCGCGGACCAAGTCGACACGCCGGTCGGTGCTGCTGATTTCCAGGTTGATCAGCGGATGACGGGCGATGAACTCACCGATCCTCGGCATCACAATCTTGCGCGCCACGGCCGTGGGCATGTCCACCCGCAAGCGGCCGCTGAGCGTTGCATCGTCGCTGCGAAACAGGCTTTCCAGTTCGTCCATCTGCGCCAGCACGTCCTTGCTGCGTTCGTACAGCACCTGGCCGTCCGGCGTGGTCTGCACCTTGCGCGTGGTGCGTTGCAGCAGGCGGGTGTCGAGCAGTGCCTCCAGCACACGGACCTGCTCCGACACGGTTGAACGCGGCAGGCCCAGGGCTTCGCTGGCCTGGGTAAAACTCGACAGCTCCGCCACCCGCACGAAGGTGTTCAAAAGCTCCAGCTTGTTCATGGGCAGGCACTCTTTATTGTTCGGTCAGGGCGATCAGTGATATCGATTGTGGCGTATTTATCGAATGGCCGCTCCCCCCTAAGCTCCTGTTCATTCACCGACCCATCACTTGAGGAATGAGCCATGAGCAATAAAATCGCAATCATCACCGGTGCCAGCCGCGGTTTGGGTAAAAGCGCTGCACTGCATCTGGCGGCGCAAGGTGTCGACATCATCGGCACGTACCACAGCAATGTGCAGGCGTCGCGCAACGTCATCGCCGAGATCGAGGCCCTGGGCGGCCGGGCAAAGATGCTGCAACTGGACGTTGGCAACAGCGCCAGCTTCGAGGGTTTTGTGGGGCAGGTCCAGGCGCTGCTGCGTGACGCTTTCCACACCGAGCATTTTGACTTTCTGGTGAACAATGCCGGCGTCGGCGCCCACGCCAGTTTTGCCGAGACCACCGAAGCGCAGTTCGACCAGTTGATGAACGTGCACTTCAAAGGCTCGTTCTTCCTGACCCAGAAGCTGCTGCCCGTGATGGCCGACGGCGGGCGGATCATCAACATCACCACCGGGCTGACACGTTTCTCGCCCGTGGGCTATGCCGCCTACGCGGCCATGAAAGGCGCAGTGGAAGTATGGACGCGCTACCTGGCCAACGAGCTGGGCCCGCGCGGGATCACCGTCAACAGCCTGGCCCCCGGCGCCATCGCCACCGACTTCAGTGGCGGCACCGTGCGGGACAACGCCGACGTCAACGCCTGGGTCGCGGGCAGCACCGCCATGGGCCGGGTCGGCCAGCCGGACGACATCGGCGCGGCGGTGGCGATGTTGCTGGGCGAGGGCGGGAAATGGATCACGGCGCAGCGGATCGAGGCGTCGGGCGGGATGTTTCTTTAATCACCGATCCCCTGTAGGAGCGAACTTGTTCGCGAGGCGGCGTGCCTGACACACCGCGTCAAAGGCTTCGCCAACACGTTGGCTCCTACAGAATCGGGCTGCAGTTCAGCCCTTGATGTAATAAATACACAACGACAACGTCACCAACGACCCCAGCGTCGAGATCAGTATCGTGCTCGACACCACTGACGCTTCGCGCTTGTAGTATTCAGCCAGCATGAACGGGCCGGTGCCGGTGGGCAGTGCGCTGAGCAGCAGGGCGGAGTTGGCCCACAGCGGCGGCAGGTGGAACACCCGGTACGCCAGGAACCACGTCAGCAGGGGATGGGCGATCAGTTTGATCAGGACCAACAGGCTCGTGCCCTCGCGCGGGCCTTGTTGTTTGTGGGCCAGGAACAGGCCCAGGGAAATCAGCGCGCAGGGCGTGGTCGCGGCGCCCAGCAGGTGCAGGAATTTATCCAGCGCCCCCGGCAGCGGCACCCCGCTGGCCGCCCAGCACGCCCCCAGGATCGGCGACACCACCAGCGGGTTCTTCGCCAGCGCGGTCAGCACCTTGAGCACGATGCGGTGCACCCGGGCTTCGCTCTGCAGGCCGATCTCGATGCACACCAGGGCAATGCCGAACAACACGCAGACCACCAGCAGCGAAGCGATCAGCGCCGGTTCCAGACCGCCATCGCCCAGCACCAGCACGCACAACGGGATGCCGATGTAGCCGGTGTTGGCGTAGGAGGCACTCAGCGCATCGATGCTGGCGTCGGCAAGATGATGCCCGGCTTTTTTTCGGCGGATCAGCAGCGTCACCACGAACATGGTCATCGTGCTCAGGGTGAACACGGCGACGAAGCCCGGGTGCCAGATCTGTTCCCAAGTGGCGGTGGCGGTCGCGGTAAACAGCAGCGCCGGCAGGCACAGCCAGACCACCATGCGATTGATTTCCGACGCGGCGGTGGGGCCGAGGCGGTTGGTGCGGCGACACAGGTAGCCCACCAGAATCAAGGCGAAGATCGGCAACAACACGTTCAAGACAGACGACATCGGACCCAGGCCTTCCACACGACAAATCAGCGGGCAAGGTTAAGGGCGGCAATCGTGAGCGTCCAACCTTTATTGCCCTGGACGCGCGGGTTTCATGCCCGCCAGAGCGCAGGCCAGACCGTTTTCTGGACCCCACACATGCAAATGCCCGGAAACGGTCCGGGCATCAGGTGTCGGGTGGGCGTATCAGTGTTTCATCGGCGCGATGTCGAGGATCTTGCCGTTGTCCATTTCCACCATCACGTATTTATTGCTGATGGTGACCCACTGCGCGCCTTCTTTCGGGGCCGGAAGGTTCTTTTGCTGCCAGTCCTTGATGCCCAGTCGTTCTTCCTGATAGAGCTTGTGCGCGGTGTCGCCGACCTTGTACTGCTTGTTGGTGTGCTCGGCCTGGACGGTCTCGGTGGAGGCTGCCTGCGCCACGAAGGCGGTTGAGGTCAGGCACGTGACAACGGCCATGCTGGCCAACAGGGATTTCAACGTCATGGGGACTTCCTCTTGTTATTGCTCTGAAACCGGGTCGGCGCAGCCACCGCCGTCATGCAGGGTGTTGGCTACTTCTTGCTTCTTGCTTCTTGCTTCTTGCTTCTTACTTCTTGGCTGGGGCGTGACCCTTCATCGGCACGATGTCGGTGATCTGGCCGTTGGTGGTCTGGACTTGCACGTATTTGTTATGGATCAACACCCACTGGCTCTGCTCGGCCGGTTCGTGCAGGCCTTTGGCTTTCCAGTCGGCGATGGCGGCGCCAGGGCGCTGGAACTTCTCGGGGGCGCGGTCGCCTTTTTCCAGCTCGCGCATGTTGTCTTTGGATTCTTGAACCTTTTGTTCCGGTGCATCGGCCGCGTGCACGGACAGGCTGGTGACAGAAACGCAGCCCAGGATTGCGAAACAGGCCATAAGCGTCTTGCTGTTCATACGATGCTCCTTATCCAGTGCGTAATGCTCTGTTCACTAGTTCGGACCGTCGCGGGGGCAAATCATTCATTTGGGTTGGCGGCGACGGGTGGCGGTGCGTCACATGGATCGGATCGCAGCCTTCGGCGGCTCGGCAGCGCCTACAGGGTTTGCGTCTGGCCGCGATCGGCGCTGCGCCGCCGCTCCCGGGTCGATCAGAGCGTCGCCGCCAGTTCAATCGCGGCAGCGGTGGCGGTCTGGCGCGATTCGGCGTCCACGTCGGGGCCCAGCAGGGTTTTCTCGATGAGGATGTTGTACTGCTCGTCGATCCCGACCATCTCGGACCAGGTGGTCATGTACGAAATCTGATGCTCGGCCCTGTCCAGCGGCGCGCCACGGGCGGCGATGACCACCACTTTGCGGCCGTCGAGCAGCCCGTTCAGCCCGCGCTCGTCGAAGGTGAACAGCAGGTCCTTCTGGCTGACCACGTCGATCAGGTGCTTGAGCTTGTAGGGAATGCCGAAATTCCACATCGGCACGCCGAACACAATGATGTCGGCCTTGATGAAGCGCCCGGCCAGTTCGACGATGTGCGCCCAGGCCTCTTTCTGTTCAGGGGTGCGTTCGATGCCCTGGATGCCGGCGTATTTGGCCTCCAGCGTCGGGCCATCGAACTCCGGCAGCGGGGTGTTCCAGACGTCCAGCGTGTCAACCGTGGCAATCGCGTGCTGAGCCTGCCAGGCGTCGATGAACGCGTGAGCCACTTCGATGGAAGCCGAGCGTTGTTTGCGGGGCGAGCTTTCGATGTAGAGCAGGTGCGCCATGGCGATATCCCTCTGCGGGGTAAATGGAAACCTCAGTGATAGCAGAAAGTGGCGTGGCAGGGCGTTTTTCTTGAGGTGACGCGACAGGCCGGGGCAGCCTGTCGCGTCGGCACGGCTCAGGCGAAGGTGGCGCCGCGGGTGTTGACGAACAGCGAGTACACCGAGTGACTGCTGGCCATGAACACACGGTTGCCTTCGCGGCCGCCGAAGCACAGGTTCGGACAGCGCTCGGGCAGCGAAATATGGCCGATGGCTTTGCCTTGGGGGTTGAACACGCGCACGCCGTCGAGTTTTTCCAGGTCCGCTTTCGGGTCGCCGTTGCCGCCCCAGCCGCACCACAGATTGCCCGCTTCGTCGCACTTGATGCCGTCGAGGGCGGCGTACTCCAGGCCCTCGATGTGCTTGCGCCGGGCGCCGAGGCTGCCGTCGTCATTCATGGCAATGGCCCAGACCAGACGGTTGGGCTTGGCGCGGCCTTCGACGACATACAGCGTCTTTTCATCCGGGGAGAAGCACAGCCCGTTGGGCCCGTTGAGGTCGTCGATGACCCGCGTGACCTTGCCGCTGTCGCCGTCGATCCGGTACACCGCGTGGGGCTGGGTCGGGGTGATCTTGTGGCCTTCGTAGTTGTTGCCGGTCTGGAACGGCGGGTCCGTAAACCAGATCGAGCCGTCACGCTTGCAGATCACGTCGTTGGGCGAGTTGAAGGGTTTGCCCTCGTAACTGTCGGCGAGCACGGTGATCGTGCCGTTGGGTTCGGTGCGGGTGATGCGCCGGCCTTCGGAGGTGGTGGTGGAGCCCTCGCAGGCGATCAGGCGCCCTTGTCGGTCGCGGCACAGCCCGTTGGAGAAATTCGAGTTTTCCCGGTACACCGAGAACGCCCCGGTGATTTCGTCCCAGCGCATGATGCGATTATTGGGGATGTCGCTGAGCAGCAAATAGCGGCCATCGCCGACCCACACCGGACCTTCCGCCCAGCGCATGCCGGTGGCGAGTTTTTCGACGCTGGCGTTGAAGATGCGCAGGTCCAGGAAGCTGTCGTCGAGGATCTGGATCAGCGGGTCGGGGTAACGCTGACTCAAGGGTTCGGCGGCCTGGACCAGGCGGGGCAGGGACAGTCCACCGACAGCGGCGAGAGAGGCCGAGACGGCGAGGGAGGTTTTCAGAAAGCGACGGCGACTGGCGCCTGCCAGTGGTTCAGATTGCAGCTCGGAGTGAGACGGCGGTTGCATGGAATCCATCGAGGATCTCCGTTGATTATTGTTGTGACGGCGGGCGTAGTAATACCTCCTGATAAGACATCGTACAAGTAGATCGGCCGATCTGTAGGAGCGAACTTGTTCGCGAAGCGCCGCACTTGAGTCTCCTCCTTAACCCCCATCGGCAACACGTTGGCTCCTGAAGGACGCGGGCTTGCAGACAAAAAAATGCCCGATTCCATCACTGGAACCGGGCATTTCTGTACCACCGAATCGCTACACCCTATTTAGGCCGCAGCTCCTCGCGCAGGTCCTTCACATCGCCGCTGGACACCGCCGGCGCGGCGTTGCCCCAGGTGTTGCGCACGTACGTGAGCACGTTGGCGACGTTGTCGTCCGACAGGTTCCAGCCGAACGCTGGCATTGCCGGTGCGGTAGGGGCCGCATCGGTAGCACCGGCACGGCTGCCGGCCAGGACCACACGGATCAGCGACGACGGATCATTGCTGTTGACCAGCGGACCCATGGCCAGTTTCGGGAACAGACCTTCCACGCCTTCGCCGTTTGGCGTATGGCACGCCGAGCAACGGTCAGCGTAGATCGCCTTGCCCGCGACCATGGCGGCATCATCGGCCGCCAGTGGCTTGGGCGCCTCAGCCGGCTTGGCTCCGTCCTTCAGATACACCGCAACCGCCATCAAGTCCTCGTCTTTCCAGTGCTGCGAGGAGTGTTCGACTTCCTCGGCCATGGGGCCGGAGGCGATATCGAACCGGTTGGCGCCGGTCTTCAGGTACTTGACGATATCGTCCTCGGTCCACGCACCGATGCCGTCATGGGCGTTGGCGGTGAGGTTCGGTGCAACCCAGCCTTGCAGGTTCGCGCCGCCCAGGAACTCGCCGGACTTGTCGCCACCGGTCAGGCCCTTGGGTGTGTGGCAGGTGCCGCAGTGCCCCAGGCCTTCCACCAGATACGCGCCGCGATTCCACTGCTCGGACTTGTCCGGGTGCGGTTTGAATTCGCCCTGGGTGAAGTTCAGCAGGTTCCAGCCGATCAGGCTGGTGCGCACGTTGAACGGGAAGGGCAACTGGTTGGTTTCAACCTTGTTGTCCGACGCGTCGACGGTCTGCAGGTAGGCGAAGATCGCCTGATTGTCTTCACGTCGGACCTTGGTGTAAGCGGTGTAGGGCATGGCGCCGTACAGCAGCTTGCCATCCAGACCATGCCCCTTGGACATAGCGTTCTGGAAGTCTTCCTCGGTCCAGCGGCCAATCCCGTTGATCGGGTCCGGGGTGATGTTGGCGCCGGCCAGTTTGCCGAACGGCGTATCGAGGATCACGCCGCCGGAGAACTCAGGCTTGCCCGGCAGCGTGTGGCACGCCGTGCAGTCGCCCAGGGTCGCCAGGTATCGGCCTTTGGCCACGAGGTTGTAGGAATCGGCGCCGGTGTCGGCCTGCGCCAGGTTCAGCGACAGACCGATGACGCCTGCGCACACAGCCAGAAAAGTCTTCATGCGCTGATCATCTCCCCAGGACGCTTGAGGTAGCGGGTGCGAATTGCGTCGGCCGCCTTGAAGGCCAGCGCCGCCACGGTGCCGGTCGGGTTGTAGCCCGGGTTCTGCGGGAAGGCGGATGAGCCGACCACGAACAGGTTCGGCACGCCCCACACTTGCAGGTGCTTGTTCACCGAGCTGTTCTTCGGGTCGGCGCCCATGATGAAGCCGCCGACGATGTGCGAGGACTGATACGGCGCGCTGTTCCAGTGCCCGGTCTGCGCGCTGGGGACCATCTGCCGCGGGTTCATGCTCTTGGCGATTTCACCGACCTTGGACGTCACGTAAGCGGCCATCTTGCGGTCGTTTTCCGGGAAGTCGAACGTGATGCGCAGCAGCGGGCGACCCAGCGGATCCTTATAGGTCGGGTCCAGCGACAGGTAGTTGGTGCGCGTCGAGTAGCTGCTGGCTTCGCAGCCGATGGACATGGTGCTGGCGTAGTTGTCGACCGTGGCCTTTTTCCAGGCCGAACCCCAGGCCGGCGTGCCCGGTGGCACGGGGCGCGAGTCGATCGGTGCGGCGCCGATGGGCGTCACACGGGTGCTGCCGCCGCCGACGAAGCCGAGACCTGAGTGGTCGAAGTTGTCGTTGTTGAATTCGTCGATGCCCATGCCGATGGCGCCGCCACCGATGAACGGGTTGAAGTTCTTGTCATCGAAGAACATCCGCACGCTGTTGGCGGTCTGGTACGCGTAGTTGCGGCCCGTGGTGCCGGTATTGGTCACCGGGTCGTATGGCTGGCCGACGCCGGACAGCAGCATCAGGCGCACGTTTTCGAAGATGAACGCGCTGATGACAACCAGGTCCGCCGGCTGCTCGTATTCGTCGCCGTTAGCGTCCATGTAAATGATGCCGGTGGCCTTGGTGCCGGTGTTGTCCATTACCACGCGAATCACTTCGCAGTTGGTCCTGGCGGTGAAGTTGGGTTTGCGGATCAGCACCGGCAACACGGTGGTGATGGCGCTGGCCTTGGAGTAGTTGGCGCAACCGTAGTTGGTGCAGAAACCACAGAAGGTGCAGGCGCCCATTTTCACGCCCAGGGAGTTGGTGTAAGCCCGGGACACCAGCGCCGACGGCACCGGGAACGGCTTGTAGCCCAGGTTCTTCGCGGCTTCGGCGAACAGCGTCGGCGCGTAGGTCTGGGCGGTGGGCGGGTTGGGGTATTCCTCGGAGCGCGGGCCTTCGAAGGTGTTGCCGCCTTCCTGGATCACGCCCTTGATGTTGCCGGCCTTGCCCGACACGCCCGCCAGTTTGTCGAACTTTGTGTAGTGCGGCTCCATCTCTTCCCAGGTGGTGCCCCAGTCCTGCAGGGTCAGCTCGGGGGACAGTTCTTTGCCGTAGCGCTCGCTCAGGTGGCTGTGCAGACGGAACTCGTGGGGCTGGAAGCGGAACGAAATCCCCGCCCAGTGGTTGCCCGCGCCGCCCGTGCCATTGCCCGGGTGGAATGAGCCCCAGGTGCGCATGGGTAGCGCTGTCTCTGTCACGCTGTTGCGCATGGTGGTGGTGTTTTGCTTGGTGCGCAGCATCAATTCCTGACGGCGCGAGTAACGCAGCTCGTCAGTGGCGGACGCCAGGTTGAAGTCGGTGGCGGTGTCGCGCCACGGGCCGCGTTCGAAACCAATGATCTTCAAGCCTTCGTCGGCGAGTTCATTGGCGATGATGGATCCGGCCCAGCCGAGCCCGACAACCACGACGTCCGTGGCAGGTAGTTTTTTGGCCATGTGCAATTAACCCTTCTTGTTCCAGGCGGAGCTGCCGATGATGGAAAGCGGCACGAGGTTCAGCTTCTTGTTATGCAGCCCGATGTAGTCGCGGTAGTCATAACGGGCACCGGGGAAACCGATCATTTTCCACGACACCATTTCGCGGTTGCCGCCGTAGATCGGGTCGGCGAAGAAGCCTTCCATGGTGTTGGCCAGGATCTGCTGGAAGAAGATTTTGCCGTCGATGCCGTCCAGCGCGATGTCGCCCTTTTCCACGCCGGTCAGGACTTTGTCCTGCTCTTCAGGCGACAGGGCATTGAAGGCTTTCTGGAAGGTTTTCTGGGTATAGGCGGCCAGACCGGCCAGGCCCAGGCGATAGCGTTCGCGGGGCACCAGCGACGACTGATCGCCCTGGGTCGGTGTGCCTTTCTCGAAAGGCCCCTGCATGTACAGGCGATCAAACGTGCCGTACTCGCCCGCCAGCTGGCGGTCGATGAACACCGCGCAGCCTGCGTCCTTGCCACTCACGCTCAAGTCGTCCGCCGGGATCAGCCGCGCAACGATGGCTTCTACCGCCGCCGCTTCGTCAGCGCTGAAAAACTGCCAGCCGGGGGTTTCGTAATGCATCGGGCCGTTATGGTCGAACGGCACCCACTGCGGCACGCCGGTGAGGGTAGCGGCCTTGGCCGTTGCAGCGCCGACCACGGCCAGAGAGGTCGCGGAGGACACCAGCAACTGCCTGCGGGTGAGGCCTTTGGGTTTATCTGTCATTCAGGGCTCCTGCGAACGCGCCTTTCCCGGCCCAGGGCACTGGGTCCGGAGACAGGCTGCGTCATCGCGGTTATTTCACGGTTAGTGCTCGAGCGTGACAAACAATGAGCGAGCGAATCCATTGCTGCGCGGGGTGTGACATTAGGTCTCTGTGACATCGGGTCTCTGGCGAACCCGTTGTGTCAGGGCGCACGCTAGGCGGGCACTTGGTTTGCCTGTAATCATCTTTTCCACGCGTCGCGCAATGATAGATGTGTTACGAACAGTTGCACGTACAGATTCAGTAAATGACTGTTACGGATCTGGCAACAGTGGGGATGACTGAGGCGTTAGCCTGCGTTTCTCGGCGTCACCCGCAAGCGTCCGAAAGCCAAGCGCGGTATGGCTCAAAGGGCTGACGTTGATTGGCCATTACTGACCCGCTATCACTGCGCTGTATGTTCGCCTATCAGCTGTATGGAAAGTCACCCCGTTATTGTCTGGTTTTATGCAACAAAACGGCCTCATGTTTTTATACGCCTGCTCGGGCGAAGGGCTGTCTGACAGGATTTTCATGAAGTTCGCGGCATGGCGGATGCCGGTTCTTGGTATCTTGCACGCCATTTGTGTCCGTCCAATCGTTACCGGTGGTTGCCTGCACCGTTCAAATCTTCACCGAGAAGCTGTAGAAAAATGCCTGATCCCATACCGTTAAAAGACCACGAGAAAGAAACCCGGCTGGTCAACAAGCGGCTGATTGCCTGCGCCCTGTTTGTGGCGGTGCTGAGTGCGGCACTGGTCTGCCGGATGTATGTGCTGCAGGTCACCGAGTTCGCCTATCACTCGACGATTTCCGAAAACAACCGCGTTCACGTGTTGCCCATCCCGCCGGAACGCGGACTGATCTACGACCGCAACGGCGTGATCCTCGCCGACAACCGTCCCAGCTTTAACCTGACCATGACCCGCGAGCGGGCAGGGGACTGGCACGCCGTCATCGAAACCCTCATGGGCCTGCTCAATCTGCCGGACGAGGACCGCATCGTTTTCGACAAGGCGATGAAGAACTCACCGCACCGCTTCGTCCCCGTCACCCTGCTGTACGAGCTGACCGAGGAGCAGATTGCCTTGCTCGCGGTCAATCAGTTCCGCCTGCCGGGCCTGGACGTTGAAGCGCAATTCGTGCGGCACTACCCGCTGGGCGCGCACTTTGCGCATTCCATCGGCTATGTCGGGCGGATCAACGAGAAGGAATCCACCCAGCTGGATCAGGTGGAGTACCGCGGCACGCAGTCCATCGGCAAGACCGGTATCGAACGCTTTTACGAAAGCGAGCTGCACGGCCACGTGGGCTACGAAGAAGTCGAAACCAACGCCCAGGGCCGCGTGCTCCGGGTGCTGAACCACACCGACCCGGTGGCGGGCAAGAACATCGTCTTGAGCCTGGACATCAAGCTGCAGGAAGCGGCCGAAGAGGCGCTGGGCGACCGTCGCGGTTCGGTGGTGGCGCTGGACCCGGAAACCGGCGAGGTGCTGGCGATGGTCAGCAAACCGAGCTTCGACCCCAACCTGTTCGTCACCGGCATCAGCTTCAAGGAATATTCCGCGCTGCGCGATTCGGTCGACCGCCCGCTGTTCAACCGCGTGCTGCGCGGCCTGTACGCGCCGGGTTCGACCATCAAGCCGGAAGTGGCGATTGCCGGGCTCGACAGCGGGGTGGTCACGCCCTCCACGCGGGTGTTCGACCCCGGTTACTTCCAACTGCCGGACTTCGATCACAAATACCGCAACTGGAACCACAGCGGTGATGGCTGGGTGGATTTGAACGCAGCGATCATGCGCTCCAACGACACCTACTTTTACGACCTGGCCCACAAGCTGGGGATCGACCGCATGCACGACTACCTGACCATGTTCGGCATCGGCCAGAAGGTCTCGCTGGACATGTTCGAGGAATCGGCAGGCCTGATGCCGTCCAAGGAATGGAAACGCGCGACCCGGCGCCAGGCCTGGTTCCCCGGCGAAACCGTGATCCTCGGCATCGGACAGGGCTACATGCAAGTCACGCCGCTGCAACTGGCCCAGGCGACCTCGCTGATCGCCAGCAAAGGCGTGTGGAATCGCCCGCACCTGGCCAAAACCGTGGGCGGTGTCGCACCGCTGGACGAACACCCGATGCCCAACATCGTGCTGCGCGATGCCCACGAATGGGATCAAGTGAACAACGGCATGCAAGCCGTGATGCACGACCCGCGCGGCATTGCCCGTGCTGCCGCCCAAGGCGCTCAATACCGCATCGCCGGCAAGAGCGGCACCGCGCAAGTGGTGGCGATCAAACAGGGCGAACGCTACAACCGCGCCAAAACCCTCGAACGCCACCGCGACAACGCCCTGTTCGTCGGCTTCGCCCCCGCCGCGCATCCCAAGATCGTCGTCTCGGTCATGATCGAAAACGGCGAAGCCGGCGGTCGCGTGGCAGGCCCGGTGGTGCGGCAGATTCTCGATGCATGGCTGCTGGACCCGGAAGGGCATTTGAAACAGCAATACGCAACGCCGGCGGTGCCGTTGGTGAATACGAAGCAGCAGGTGGCGGTGCCGGTGAAGGGGGCGCCGAACCCACCCGTGTGAGTCGGGATGGGTAGAATCCTGTAGGGGCGAATTTATTCGCGAATGGGAGGGGCGGGGCATAACCCTATCTCTAGAAAGATCAAATGGCAGCGGATTCGCTTCCCATTCTTTTCAAGAGCACGGCTTCACTGCTAGTTTTTTTAGATCACGGAAGTGCATTCTCTGAAATCGTAGAGGCTCTTCCGACTGAAGAATATCTAGGTAATCAATTTCTGGAGAGCCTCTACTTGAAAATACCAGGAATCCACTTGTGTTGCCTAAGTTAAAGCACCCGAAAGGACCCTTAATGTATTTCTCTGGCATTGCGTTTTCAAGTGCGGACACTGACGGGTATCTGTCATATATCTCAATATCATTAATTTTTCCAAGCAAGAAGCTAGCAGGTCCTGAGTTATTAGCAATTAATTGAGTGTCGAAGGAATAAATCATTTGCTGTATGTTCTCCGTTTTCTTTCGAGCGGCGTCACTGTACGTTTCATCGAGCTGTAAGTTTAATCCACAGGTAGCAATCGTCACCCTTGCGCCATTATAGTTATTTCGCGTTTCAGAGTAGGCGCAGTCAATGACTATTTGATCGCGTTCCACTGCCAGCGTAAAGTACTGGGTGTCCCTACCGAGCACCAGAACAGCGGGCGATCCGTTTATAATGGAGAGGCTTCGATTCACGTACTGTTCGGTAGTAGTGATATTTTCATAAACCCTCTCATGCCCAGCTGCGCGCAGGACAATGCTGCCTTCCTTGCTGCCGTCGACTATCTCGTTGGCATCAGTCGCAGCGCTTGCAACAAAGAATAAAATCGCATAATGGCATTTATATATATGCAAATAGGAACCTCGTATATTCATGGAGCCTGACTTTTGAGCCGTTAACGCATTAATTTTTATCCAGGCTTGGCTCATCCGCTGAGTCATTTCCAGGTTGTTTCACCTTACTGCGGAAAAACTGATATGACAGCTCATTAAACAATCAAATTTTGCATACGAAGTGGTGATGATGCCATCTTCCATTGTTGTACTTCATGTGAGCGAATGTATGTCGTGTCCGGGCACTCTGCTTAGGGCATAGCATGATGATAGGTAGTGTGGTATTGAAAAAATTAGTTTTCTGCGTCATTGGTCGTGCTCCCGCTTATGGCTCGATAGGCATCTGAGTTCTTTGCACTCGGTGGATCGCATGCCAGTAAATTCGCAAAAGAGTTATCAGGCGATTCTGAAAATTGGCGACGGCCTGTTGCATAGTCAATGGCTCTTGGCTGTTCAGAGGATAGGTTGAATTCGGGATAATTCGAATTTCACAAGTTTTCCGAGACCGTAAAACTACCCCCGCAAAATTCACCTGTTTCCCTTGCCACCACGCATCCCGTAGACGTATCAATCAGATTGCAGTATGCCACCTCGTGGTATCTAGTGGAGCCGTCTGGCATTACGACCGTGCCTGACAGAACTTGATGAATTAATACAAAGTTTTGGTCATTTGAGAATCGTGGCGATTTTTCATATTCGAAGGTGCCGAATTTCTCATTGTCGCCCTTTAAGGTGCGTATTAATTTTCCGTTGTCGATTATTGACAGCGTGAGGTATCGATTACTTATTTGATTCTGATATTCGAGTTTTATCATATTAGGATCCATATCCTTAACCATCTCTGTAGCGCCTACAGCTGAGATGCTAGGTACGAGGGCGAGTGACACCAGGAATATTAGACGGTTGTTCATTGCAGTCACTCAGCCCTGATATAGTTTGGGGTAGCATATTTTCCATATGCCCTAAATACGATTTTTATGAGCGCCAATTGATAGCATATTTTCAATCCCCAGTGCTGAGTTATTCACTTTGAAATTAGTTTTGTGGGTCTTGTTTAACCTTATTTCACATTTTTGTAATCGTTTTCAGCATGCTTGGTTGAATCTGGTTCTCCGCTCTGCATTTGGCGTGTTTTGTGTCTTCGTCCGGATACTCTAGACTGCACGAGAGGTGATCTGCTAGCTCGTCTTTGAAGATGACTTCGCATAGCACTGAGGTTTCGCTTGCCGACTTAAGCGGCGTAATCCCAACATCAAAGAAAAGTTTTCCATTTTCAAATTTTCCGCTTTTGAAGTCGACGTAGGTGTAGCCATCATAGAAACTTTTTCCATCTATTGAGCAGATCTCTTGCTGCGCCGAGACTTTCCCTTTTCCACCTGGGACCAAACTCTGGATGACAAGGCACGGGGTTTCTGAGGAATACAGGTAGCGCACGAATGTATTTCCAAGATCTCCTGTTCCAGCCATGAGCACTCTACTGTAATTGAATTCTTTAGCGTCGGTGGGAGCAGCCAGTGACAAGATCAGTGCAGGAATTAGAAATATCTTCATTTCCTTAATAGCTCCGGTTGGTGTAAGAAAACGAACTCTGGAAACACCTTTTCAGCTGCTCACCTCGGATATGTCTTCAATCATTCGTGCAAATATTCTCTATAGACGAGCTTTAAAGGTGAAAAAATATAGCCCTGCGCGACGATTTTTTTATGAGCTCTCGATTTGAATTATTAGCACGGATTGACAGCAAGTTTTTTAAGATCCTGGTGCTGCAGTCTTCTTAGTATCATAGGATCTTCGGATTCAAGTACGTCAAGGTATTCAAGCTTCGGAGATGGATTTTTTGAAAAAACTAAATACCCAACGGAATTTCCTAAATCAAAGCAGCCATTGGGTCCTTTGATATATTTCCGTGGCGCATAATTTTCTAACGTTGCTGCCGAAGAGTAGTGGTCATAAATCTCAATATCATTGATTTTTCCAAGCAGAAATTCACTGGGCTTGGAATGTTCAATAATAGAACGAGTATCAAAAGAAAATACTAATTGCTGAAGATTTCTGAATGCATTCGCGCAGTTTCACTGTATGATTCTTCGAGTTGCAAGTTTAATCCGCAGACCCCGGTGGTCATTCGGGCACCATTATAATTGTTTCTCGTATCTAAATAAGCACAGTCAATGAGCACTTGATGGTGCTGTACCTTTAAAGTTAGGTATTGAACATCTCTAGCAAGAACCATGAGAGCGGGTGATCCATTTATTTCCAAGAGGTTCCGACTGACATCATATTCTTCGCCGGTAATGTTTTGGTATAGTGTCTGGATCCCGTTTTCGCTGAGAACTATACTTCCCTTCGGTTCTCCGTCGAATATTTCGCTGGCTTCTGCCGTAGAGATAGTTATAAAAAAAACCACTGCCTTACAAAATCGCTCTACTATAAGCATTTAAAACTCCAAAGGCAGTTGAGACGTCTGCTTCAGAATAGATTCAAATTTCTCTGCATAAGACGCGAGTAAGTGTTGTTGATCTGTGCCGTTAATAATGCGTCTTGATGATGAATAGTCTATGCCGCCGGCATTCAGGTAGTCCCCTAGTTTTTTTCCTGTGAATAACCCTTTTTTCATACCAATGATCATAATGGGTACGGCGTATTCAAATTTTGCTGCAGCATCCGGATTCACGACAAAATCGAACGCCATGACATCTGAAAACCTTTGATAGTTGTTTTTCCAAGTCAAGTGTACGCCGCCACGACCTCGATACTTAAGTCCGTCTCCTTCATTGATGTTGCCATGTGCTACTGCTCTTTCGCGAAGTTTAGCAGTCGGCCCGCGAACTGGATCGTATTTATTAAAATAGGTAACATCGCCGACTTCAGGCTTTTCGCTGAAGAACTCTCCTGAAAGAAAGTGGTAGGCTTCATGTCGATAGGTTGCTAGCATGTAAGATATTTCGTAAAGATTTGGTTTGCTTGTACTGAATTCGTAATACTTGTTTATCTGCGAAATAATCTGCCTTAGGTTGTCCTTAGATACTTGGCTCAGAGCGCGAGTCCCTGGCGCAAAAAGCGGATGTAGTTGTTCATAACGCTCTAAAAATTCCTCCACATTAATCAACCCTTGGGGGTGGGTGAAACACCCCACCAACCCCACCGGATGAAGGTGATACACCTTCCCATCTTCCGGCAACCCAAGTTTCCCGGCGACCTCATCCCACCAGCAGATCTGCTGAACCCGTTCCTTTTCCGCCAGCCAGTTGCGCAGTGGCGTCGAGTTGCTGTGGCCGACCAGTTCATCCAGCCCGTCCCATTTGTTCGGTATGTATTTCCACTCGCTTTCGGCGTAGATGATCAGTTGCGAAATCGATTGGGCAAGCGCCGGCAGGCTGAGGGCGGCTTGCAGTTCTTTGGAGGTGATGACGCCGTCGCCAGTGCGGTCGATGAGGTTGCGCAGGCGGGTTTTCAACGGGCCGGTATCGCCCAGATCGGCCGTTGATCCAAAGCGTTGCAGCTCGCCTTCGTTCATCTGGCCGGTGGCGCGGCGGAAGGAGGCCAGCAAGGTGCGGGGGTTGTCCCAGTTATAGATCACCTCGTGGTTTTCCCACGACCACGGGCTCACCCAGGGAGTGGCGTTGTCTTCGCAGACCCAGCCATCGAGCAGGTTGTTCTCGGCGTCGTGCAGCAAGCCGTCGATTCGATACCAGGTGCAGGCGTTGTTTCCGTCTGTGGCGGAGACTTTGATTTTCTTGTCGGCGGGCAGGCCATCGAGCAGGGTTTTCGGCAGCAACGCCTCACCCGCGCTGGGTGTGTTTGGCGCTTTCAGGCTTGGAGGCTGTTGGGCGTTGAAACGGTCCTGATGCGCGACGACGGGGGTGCCTTTGGCCAGCTTGAGCCAGGTCTTGCTGCTCGGGGGCAGACGCTTTGCCCAGGCGCGGCTGGCTTCGATAAAGCTGTCCACCACGTCGGTGTTGAACACTTCCAGGTGCAGGCGCTGTTCCGGGTGTTCGACGGCGCTGTCCTGATACCAGCCGATGTGGCCGATCAGTTCGCCCGCCTTGATGGCTATCGGCTTGTCGAGCACCACCACCCGATCCTGCAGAGGCTCGCGCGCGCCTTGCAGCGAAGCGAAATGCACGTATTGGTTTATGCGCTCCAGCTTGCGGTATTCGCCGTCGCCGCTGACGGTCACTTCGGTGCCGCTGTGCAACTGGCCGATGGATGGACTTTCACGGCGGCCATCAGCCCGGACGTTAAGCGGACCTTTCTGCGTCACGACGCGGTATTGGCCGTCGGCAATGGGCTGCAGAAAACTGGCCGCGACATAACCTTTCAGCGAACCGTCAGGGTTTTGCAGCGTCTCCGGACCTCGGGTGTTTGCCAGCCTGCGGAAATCCCCATCCCCGCTGACAGCGACCTGCGCACCACGGGGCAGGAACCCGATCACCGCGCCATTCTTGGCCTGGTTTCGGACGTTCAGGCCGCGCTCTTTGAGCTTCGCAGGATTGGCATCGTTGGCCGACTCACTGACCTGACGGGTTGCGCCTTCCGGCCAAAACATAGGCCGTGCGATGTTCGCGTCGTCCTGATAAGCAGCCCAGTCCTGCAAATGCATGTACAGGCTGTAAAACGTCAGGCTTGGCGGGGTGTCCGGGCTGCCGTCGATCTTCGGCGGCTGCAGCCGGTGGCGGACCAGCACGAAATTGCGCGAGAAGGGTTTGTTCACTAACAACTTTTCGACCCAGAAGGGCGTGGTGGGTGTCTGGCGATCCATGCGATATGCCACCACCTCACCGTCCGCCAGACAATGCACGCTGGACTGGTCGACAGTCCCCGCCGTGCCGCCATCGAAATGGACACCGCCGTGCCACAAACCGCTGATGCCCAGCGGGTAATAACCGGCGGCGGCCTTGGCCAGGTGGGTCAATTGGAGTAACGGGTTCTGAGCGCTCTTGAAGGGATGACTCCAGCTCTTGACCGGCGGCAGAGTGTCAGCCTGCGGTTCGGGAGCTATAGGCAAAGGAACCGGGCGCCCGTCAGGGGTCGGCAGTATCGGCATACGCGCTTGCCGACGTTGCTGCCGTTCGGTTTCGCCACCGCCAAACAATTCGTTTTTTAACCACTTCAACATCATCAATTCGCTCCTGCGAGGGACGGACACCTGCCCCAAACGGCTCACGAGCAGAACAACGCGGTGCTCGTTTTCGCAGTGGAAAATAAGCGTGCACCGGCCGAAATTCCATGGCGAAAAGACGATCAAGAACGGTCCGAGGAATTTAAGAGATGCGTCCTACAACGGCCCATGACGACGTCGCCTGGATCACCCCGGACCCACGGCTCCCCCCTGAATCACTGAACTGTCAAACCGCGTGCTTGTCGATTTGAGACAACGCTCGACACCTGGCGCCTTCACCGCAGCCCACATGGCTGCCGTCAGGCCGAGCGCTCACCCGCATCGACAAGGAACTCACCCCTATGTCCAGCAAAACCGTCGCCGACTACCTCGCCCATACGCTGCTTGCCGCCGGCGTCTCCAAGATCTGGGGCGTCAGTGGCGACAGCCTCAACGGCCTGACCGACAGCCTGGAACGCCTGGGCAAGATCAAGTGGATGCACACCCGCCACGAGGAGGTCGCCGCGTTCGCCGCCGGTGCCGAAGCGGCTGCCACCGGCCAGTTGGCGGTGTGCGCCGGCAGTTGCGGACCGGGCAACTTGCACCTGATCAACGGCCTGTACGATTGCCACCGCAGCCGGGTGCCGGTGCTGGCGATTGCCGCGCAGATCCCGTCCTCGGAAATCGGCCTGGGTTACTTTCAGGAAACCCATCCCACCGAGCTGTTCAAAGAATGCAGCCACTTCGTTGAAGCGGTCAGCAGCGCCGAGCAGTTCCCCAAGGTGCTTGAGCGAGCCATGCGCGCGGCCATCAGCCAGCGCGGCGTTGCGGTGATCGTGATCCCGGGCGACGTGGCGCTGAGCGAACTGCCGGACATCAAGGCGGCGTGGGTCGATCACGAACCGGCGCTGGTGACACCCACTGAAAAAGACCTGCAGCGCATCGTCGATCTGCTGGACAAATCCAAGGCCGTGACCATCCTCGCCGGGGCAGGGTGCGCCGGTGCCCACGATCAGGTGGTTGCCCTGGCCGAGAAGCTCAACGCCCCGGTGGTGCACGCCCTGCGCGGCAAGCAGTACATCGAATACGCCAATCCCTATGACGTGGGCATGACCGGTCTGATCGGTTTCAGCTCCGGGTATCACGCGATGATGGCCTGCGACGCGCTGGTGATCCTGGGCAGCAGCCTTCCATACCGCAATTTCTACCCCGAGAAAGCCCAGGTCATCCAGATCGACATCGACCCCACCGCGCTGGGCCGTCGCGTAGCGCTGACCGTGGGCGTCACGGGCGGCGTCAGGGAAACCGTCGATGCCTTGTTGCCCAAGCTCAAGGACCACACCGACCGACGCTTCCTCGACAAGGCCCTGGATCACTACGCCAAGTCCCGCGAGGAACTCGACGAGCTGGCCACGCCGTCTGCCGCCGGTCAGCCGATCCACCCGCAATATCTGACACGGCTGGTGGACGCCTACGCCGATGCCGACGCCATCTTCACCGTGGACGTTGGCACCCCGACCCTGTGGGCGGCGCGCTACCTGACCATGAACGGCAAACGCTCGCTGATCGGTTCGTTCAACCACGGCTCCATGGCCAACGCCATGCCCCAGGCCTTGGGCGCTAAAGCGGCGGACCCCAAGCGCCAAGTGGTGGCCTTGTGTGGCGACGGTGGTTTGTCGATGCTGCTGGGCGACCTGCTGAGCGTTCGCCAGTTGGACTTGCCGATCAAGATGGTGGTGTTCAACAACAGCTCGCTGGGCTTTGTCGCCATGGAAATGCAGGCCAGCGGCTACGTGCCCCACGACACCGATTTCGACAGCACCAGTTTCGCCAACATTGCCATTGGCGCAGGGATTCTGGGGATTCGCGTGGAGGACTCGGCCGACCTGCCCAATGCCTTGAAACGCGCATTCGAGCACCCAGGCCCGGTGCTGATAGACGTGGTCACTGCCAAGCAGGAACTGGGTCTGCCGCCGAAAATCAAGCTGGCCCAGGCCAAGGGCTTCAGCCTGTTCATGCTCAAGGCCGTTATGAACGGCAAGGCGGACATGGTGCTGGAATTGGCGAAGACCAATCTGCGCTGAGAAGCGTGCTTTACATCGTGCGGATCGATCTCACGCGCTGCGAGGGATCGATCTACAGACTTGCCGTGGCGCGCAAGTGCGCTTGTAAATAGCGAATTAATTGCCCCCAAAAAGCGCATTTCACCTCCCTCCCGCACCACCCTGAATCACCAAAACCCCCATCTGAAAACTTCTGAAAATAACCGTTGTAACGGAGAAATTTCGGGTGTTATGTTGGTAACATCCTGTAGCGAAATGCACGGTAGATAACATTTATTACCCTTCGCTTAGTCAAATTTCCGGCCGAAATCCCATGCAGAAAAGCACGTTCCTCGACACGCTGGAGCAACGTTTCACCAGCCTGACGCCGACCGGCAAACGTATTGCGGGCTATCTGCTGGCCAATCCGCAGACGCTGCCGTTCGAGACCGCTGACAGCATCGCGCAGCAGACGGACACGACCGGCATTTCCGTGGGGCGGTTTTTGCGGTCGCTCGGTTACCGCAATCTGGATGACGTGAAGCAGAGCCTGCGCGGGGACACGGGTAACCCGTGGGTGATCACGGACCGGCTGGGCGCGTTTCGGGAGGAGGGCACTCATGGCGATGCGCTGGAGCGCTCCATGAATCGCGAGATCGAGGCCATCCAGCGCGTCTACGAACTGGCGCGCAGTGACGTGTTCACCCGGATCATCGAGCGACTGCACAGCGCAGACGCGGTGTTCATCGTCGGGCTGCAGACCACCCGGGGAATTCTCAACGCGTTTTTCAGCCACCTGGAGTACATCCGGCCCAAGGTGTATTACGTCGATGGTCTGTCCGGGACCTACGCCGAATCCTTGAATTCGCAATTCGAAAACCCCTACGCGCTGATCGCCGATTTCCGTACCTATTCCAGCGTGACCCGCACGTTTTGCCAGGTCGCCAGCCAGCAGGGTTTGCCGCTGGCGTTCATCACCGATTTTCACTGCCCGTGGGCGCGGGATTACCCGATGGACCTGTTGCAACTGCAATCGGACGTTGGGCAGTTCTGGGATTCTCTGGCGCCGCTGACGTGCCTGTTCAACCTGATGGTGTCGGCGGTGGCCGAGCGCTACGGCGACCGGCTGGATGAGCGGCTGGCGAAGAACCGGCAGTTGCAGCAGCTGTTCGGGCAGTTCGAGTAAGCAACAGACGCCGGGCAAACCCCGGGCCATGACCGTATTCAGTCGCAGTAGAGTGTGGAGTGCGTTACGTGAACAACCCTTTATTGGAAATCGATGCCCAGGCCCTCGGGCTTGAAATCGACCTGATCTACGCCGGTGTCGACAACCTGGCCGGCAAACAGATTTATCAGGACCCGCGCTGCCTGCTGCACCGCGACGCCGAAGTCTGCCTGCGAACGGCCAGCCGCCTGGCCCGTCAGGCCGGTTTGCGCCTGAAGATTTTCGACGCGTACCGCCCGCCGTATGCGCAATACCTGCTGTGGGAAGCGCTGCCCAACCCCGAATACGTGCGCGACCCCAGCCTGGGCTCGCACCACAGCCGCGGCGTTGCCGTGGACCTGACGCTGATCGACGCCGACGGCCAGGCGCTGGACATGGGCACCGGGTTCGACGACATGCGCGAGCAATCTCATCCGTTCTACGCTGACCTGCCGCCTGAGGTGCAGCGCAACCGCCTGCTGTTGCTGGGGATCATGCTCGGCGCGGGCTTCACCTACATGGACAGCGAGTGGTGGCATTTCGAGCTGCCCAACGCCGACGATTACCCGCTGATCGACGACACCTCGATCAAGCCGGCCCATTAACTAAGCAGCACCCGCCACACCTGACCGGGACGCACAAGATCCCGGCGTGAATCTGGCGACTCGCGACGGGAAGACCCTGAGCGAACGCCATGTCGAACGCCCGAAAGAGCGGTCGAGCTTTAACTGCCCGGTAAAGCGACAACAACAAACCTGACGAACTTTCCCACATTGAACGATCAAGGAACCGGCATGAAATCATTCACTTCCCCCCGCACGCTGGCGATGGCAGTCCTCTGCACCGCCATGGGCCTTGGTGCCTGGCAGTCGGCCAGTGCCGCCGTGCCGCAGGACACCTTGATGATCGGCAAACCGTCCGATCCGCAGACCCTCGACCCGGCCGTGACCATCGACAACAACGACTGGGCCGTGACCTATCCGTCCTACCAGCGGCTGGTCACCTACAAGGTCGAGAACGGCAAGGGCAGCACCGAAGTGGCGGGCGAGCTGGCCAGCAGCTGGACCACCTCGGCCGACAGCCTGGTCTGGGAATTCAAGCTCAAGCCCGGCAATAAATTCGACGATGGCGCCGAGGTCAACGCCGAAGCGGTGAAGTTCTCCTTCGACCGGGTGATGAAGCTCAAGCAGGGCCCGTCCGGCGCATTCCCGGACGACATGGCAGTGTCGGTGGTCGATCCGATGACCGTGCGCTTCACCCTGAAAACCCCGTATGCGCCGTTCCTCTCGACCCTGGCCCACAACGGTGCGGCCATCGTCAATCCGGACGTCGCGAAGAAACCCGAAGGCGCCGACGCGTACCTGTCGACCCACACCGCAGGTTCCGGTGCGTTCAAACTGGTCAGCTGGCAGAAGGGCCAGACCCTGACGATGGACCAGAACCCCAATTACGCCGGCACCAAACCGACGCTGAAAAAGGTGGTGATCAAGATCATTGGCGAGGCCTCGGTGCGTCGTCTGCAACTGGAGCACGGCGACCTCGACATCATCGAAGACATGCCCGAAGACCAGCTCGAAGCGCTGGGCAAGAAGCCTGGCATCGTGGTCGGCGACTACCCCTCATTGCGCGTAACGCTGTTGTACCTGAACAACAAGAAAGCCCCGATGAGCGACCCCAACGCTCGCCGCGCCATCGTCGAAGCGCTGGATTACGACGGCATCATCAACGGCATTCTCAAAGGCAAGGCCAAGCCCATGAACGGCCCGATCCCCCAGGGCATGTGGGCTTACGACGAGAAGCTGCCGGTGCCGAAACAGGACGAAGCCAAGGCCAAGGCGGACCTGGCCAAAGTCTCGCCCAAGCTCAGCAACCTGAACTTCATGTACTCGGACAAGGACCCGAACTGGGAACCCATCGGCCTGACCCTGCAAGCCAACCTGCAAGCGGTGGGGGTGAACCTGAAGATGGAGAAACTGGCCAACGCCACCTTGCGTGAGCGGCTGGGCAGCGGTGATTTCGACGTGGCCATCGGCTCCTGGAGTCCGGATTTTGCCGACCCGTACATGTTCATGAACTTCTGGTTCGACTCCAAGCTGCAAGGCCTGCCGGGCAACCGCTCGTTCTACAGCAACCCGGAAGTGGACAAGCTGGTGCGTGACGCCGCGGCCGATAACGACATCGCGCAGCGCACCGAGATGTACCAGAAAGCGCAGAAAATCGTGATCAACGACAGCGCCTACGCGTACCTGTACCAGAAGGCCTACACCTTGCCCATGAGCGATAAGGTCAAGGGCTACGTGTTCAACCCGATGCTGGAACAGGTGTTCAACGTCGACACGATTACCAAGTAAGTCACCACGCCCTGTAGGCGCGAATTCAATCGCGCCTCATCCCCGTAGGAGCGAATTCATTCGCGAAAAGGGTTCAGGCGATGGAGATGGATCGTCTGTACTGCCTTCTCGCGAATGAATTCGAGCCTACAGGGAGTCGTTACACGGCTTCGACCGAGGTGCCTGATGGCCTTCCTGACAACTGTACGCAAACGCCTGTCCGGCCTGTTGCTGGTGGTGTTTGGCGTTTCACTGATTACCTTTTCGATCTCGCACCTGATCCCGGGCGACCCCGCGCGTCTGATCGCCGGCGACCGGGCCACGGACGAGATCGTGCAGCACATCCGCCACCAGTTGGGGCTGGATTTGCCGCTGTATCAGCAATACGGGCGCTACATGCTCGACCTGTTTCATGGCGACCTGGGCACCTCGATCCGCACCAGCCGCCCGGTGCTGGAGGACCTGCAGGCGTTCTTCCCGGCGACCCTGGAACTGGCGCTGGCGGCGCTGATGCTGTCGATCCTGATCGGCGTGCCGCTGGGCGTGTTGTCGGCGGTCTACCACAACCGCTTCATCGATCAGGTGGCGCGGACCCTGGCGGTCACCGGGATTTCCACCCCGGCGTTCTGGCTCGGGTTGGGCCTGATCCTGCTGTTCTACGGCCACCTCAACTGGCTGCCCGGCAGCGGACGGCTGGATGAAGGCCTCGACCCGCCGCGCACGGTCACCGGTTTTTACCTGATCGACGCGCTGCTGATGGGCGACATGGCGCTGTTTTCCAACGCCGTGCAGCACCTGATTCTGCCGGCCATCACTCTGGGCTTCGTCAATCTGGGGGTGGTGGCGCGGCAGATTCGCTCGGCGATGCTGGACCAGCTGGGCGAGGATTACATCCGTACCGCCCGGGCCTACGGTCTGTCGAAATGGGCGGTGATTCTGCGCCACGCGCTGCCCAATGCATTGATCCCGTCGGTGACCGTGCTCGGCCTGACCCTGGGCGACCTGCTGTATGGCGCGGTACTGACCGAGACCGTGTTCGCCTGGCCGGGCATGGGCGCCTACGTGGTCAAATCGATCCAGTCCCTGGATTTCCCCGCCGTGATGGGCTTCGCGATTCTGGTGTCGTTCATTTATGTGCTGCTCAACATGCTGATCGATCTGCTGTACCGCCTGATCGACCCGCGCATCCGCGAGGTGAACTGATGTCCGCACCGATTTCCGCCCCCGTCGTCGCGCCGCTGCCCCAGGCCGCGCGCTGGCAGGACACCTACGCGTATCTGGCGCACCAGATCCGCCGCAGCCCGCTGACTATGGCCGGGTTACTGATCACCCTGATGGTGCTGCTGTGCATGATCTTCGCGCCGTGGCTGGCGACCCATAACCCCAACGCGCTGGACCTGACCCATCGCCTGGCGGCCCCGTCGTCCGCGCACTGGTTCGGCACCGATGAAGTCGGCCGCGATTTGTTCAGCCGGGTGTTGTACGGCAGCCAGCAATCGGTGGGCGTTGGCCTGTTCGTGGCGTTTGCCTCGTGCTTCGTCGGCGGCTTGCTGGGCTGTATGTCCGGGATCATCGGCGGGCGGTTCGACGGCCTGATGATGCGCCTGATGGACATCATGCTCTCGGTGCCGTCCCTGGTGCTGATCATGGCGCTGGCCGCGGCGCTGGGCCCGAGCCTGTTCAACGCGATGCTGGCGATCACCCTGGTGCGGATTCCGTTCTACGTGCGTCTGGCGCGGGGCCAGGCCCTGAGCATCCGCCAGATGGGTTACGTGAAAGCGGCCGAGACCTTCGGCGCCGGGCGCTGGCACATGGTGCTCTGGCACGTGGCGCGTAACGCCATGCCGCCGCTGCTGGTGCAGTTGAGCCTGGACATCGGCGCCGCGATCCTCATGGCCTCGGCCCTGGGTTTCATCGGCCTCGGTGCGCAACAGCCAACGGCGGAGTGGGGCGCGATGGTCGCCACCGGGCGCAACTACATCCTCGATCAATGGTGGTACTCGACCTTTCCCGGCGTGGCGATCCTGATCACCGCCACCGGGTTCAATCTGCTGGGCGATGGCGTGCGCGACCTGCTCGACCCTCGGCAACAGGGGAAATGACCATGCATACCCACGCTCCCATAACGCCTGCGGTACAGGCGCCGGTGCTGGCCATCGACAACCTGTGCATCGAATTCCCGGCGTACAAGAGCACAGTCAAGGCGCTGAACGGCGTGACCCTGCACGTCAATCCCGGCGAGATCGTCGGCGTGATCGGCGAGTCCGGTTCCGGTAAGTCGGTCACGGCCATGCTCAGCCTGCGCCTGCTGCCGGAGCGCTCGTATCGGGTCAAAAGCGGCAGCCTGAGCATCCTCGGTCGCGACATGCTGCTGGCCAGGGAAAAGGACCTGCTCAAAGTCCGTGGCCGCGACGCCGCGATGATTTTTCAGGAGCCCATGACGGCGCTCAATCCGACCCGGCGCATCGGCCGGCAGATGCTGGACGTGATCATCCATCACCAGCGCCTGAGCAAGGCCGAGGCCCGGGCCAAGGCGGTCGCCCTGTTGCGCGACATGCACATCGCCGACCCCGAGCAGATCATGGACAGCTACCCCTTCGAACTGTCCGGCGGCATGCGGCAGCGGGTGATGATTGCGCTGGCGTTTTCCTGCGATCCGCAGTTGCTGATCTCCGACGAACCGACCACCGCGCTGGACGTGACGGTGCAGCGCCAGGTGCTGTTGCTGTTGCGCGAGAAAGCCCGCCAGCGGGGCACGGCGATTCTGCTGATCACCCATGACATGGCGCTGGTTTCCCAGTACTGCGACCGGGTCTACGTGATGTACACCGGCGCGGTGGTGGAGCAGGGCGTAACGTCCGAGGTCATGGCTGACCCGCGTCATCCGTACACACAAGGGTTGCTCAGCGGGTTGCCGGAGCAAGTCGAGCCGGGCACGGAGTTGATGACCATTCCCGGGCAAGTGCCGAACCTGTCGGCGCTGCCGGAGGGCTGCACGTTTCGGGATCGCTGCGCGTATGCGATGCCCAAGTGCGTGGAGCGTCCGCCGCTGATGGCGGTGGGTGAATCGGGTGATCGTAAAAGTGCCTGTTGGTTATCCGAGCCCGGCCTCGCACATTCCGTTGGAGCGAGGCTTGCCCGCGAATGAATAGTGACTGCCGATGGATTCGTATTGGGTTCACTCCCTTCGCGGGCAAGCCGCGCTCCAACAAGTAGGCCGATAATGACGATTCTCACCCTCGAAGACATCCGCGTGCATTTCCCCGTCCGCAACGATTGGCTAGGGCGGCCGAAAACCGTGGCCCATGCGCTGAACGGCATCGACCTGCAGGTCCGCGCCGGGGAAACCCTGGGCGTGGTCGGCGAATCCGGCTGCGGCAAGAGCACCCTGGCGCAGCTGCTGATGGGGTTGATCAAACCGACATCGGGCGCGCTGAGCTGGATCTACAACGACGCCCGGGAGCGCAGCAGCAACGTGCAGATCGTGTTCCAGGACCCGCAGTCGTCGCTGGACCCGCGCCTGCCGATCTGGAAAATCATCACCGAGCCGTTGTTCGTGCAGCGTGCCGCGCCGCGTCGGGACATGCGCGAGATCGCGGCCAGGGTTGCGTCCCAGGTCGGCATTCGCCCCGAATACCTGGACCGCTTTCCGCACCAGTTTTCCGGCGGGCAGCGGCAACGGATCGCCATCGCCCGGGCCTTGTCGTCGGACCCGGACATCATCGTGCTGGACGAGCCGACCTCGGCGCTGGACATCTCGGTGCAGGCGCAAATCCTCAACCTGCTGGCCGAACTGCAGCGCACGCGTGACCTGACTTACATCCTGATCTCGCACAACGTTTCCGTGGTTCGGCACATGGCCGATCGGGTGGCGGTGATGTACCTCGGGCAGATCGTCGAACTGGGCAGCGCCGCCGAGGTGCTGGAACGCCCGCGTCATCCGTACACGCAGTTGCTGCTGGAAGCGGTGCCGCGTCTCGGGGTGCCGGTGGACGATACGCAGATTGCTGCGCCCACGGAGTTGCCGGGCAACCGGAATCTGCCCACCGGGTGTTTCTTCCGCGACCGCTGCCCGAAGGCGACCGTGGGGTGCGAAAAGCCGCAGGCGTTGTTGCCGGCCAAGGGAGGCGGGGAATGGGTGCGTTGTCATCTGGCGTCGACTCACTGACACCTGGCCGCCGGCCCTTTATCTGACAGGGCCGGTTGCAGGCGTTGAGTCGATCAGTGGCTGATCATCCACGGGCGGCCGGCGGGCTTGCCTTTCAATGCGTGGGGATTGGCTTTGGTGGGGGCCAGTTTTTTCGTCGGGCCGCAGCAGCTGCAACCGCTGGGGTGGCCACGGCTTTCCTTGTACTGGTCCACGGTTTTGGGCGCGTGGGCGCTTTGTTCGTTGCGGGCGATGGCGCTGCGGGTGTTGCCGGCCATGGTGCTCAGGCCCGGCGCGGACAGAATCACCCGCAGGCTGGACGCGCCACATGCCGGGCACTCGCACGGCAGCGCGCTTTCGGCCATGGGCCGCAGTGAAGTGAAATCCCCGCAGTCAGGGCAGTCGTATTCGTACAGGGGCATGGCGGCAATCCTCAATGTCTCAGAGTGTGCGATCCCTGTAGGAGCTGCCGAGCCGCCGAAGGCTGCGATAGCGTCCTTTCTGACACACCGCATCGCAGCCTCGCGCTGCTCGTCAGCTCCTACAAAGAGCGGATCTGCATTTCCAGCGCTTACTTATCCTGCGCAATCGGCAGATCCACGGTGCCGTCGATGAACTTGGTCGGGCCGTTGGCGTTGGGGTTGATGTCGAACTTGAAGATCTCCGTCGGCAGCCACAGGGTCGCGCAGGCGTTGGGGATGTCCACCACGCCGCTGATGTGACCCTGTACCGGGGCCGAGCCCAACAGCGAATAACCCTGGGCCGGCGAGTAACCGAACTTGGTCATGTAATTGATCGCGTTCAGACACGCCTGGCGGTAGGCGACGTTGACGTCCAGGTAGTGCTGCTGGCCGGCTTCGTCGACCGAGATGCCTTCGAAGATCAGGTAATTGTTGTAGTTCGGCACGATAGGGCTTGGCTTGAACACCGGGTTCTTGATCCCGTACTTGGCCATGCCGCCCTTGATCAGCTCGACGCGCATGTGCACCCAGCCGGCCATTTCGATGGCGCCGCAGAAGGTGATTTCGCCGTCGCCCTGGCTGAAGTGCAAGTCGCCCACCGACAGGCCTGCGCCGTCGACGTAGACCGGGAAGAACACTTTCGAGCCCCGGGACAAATCCTTGATGTCGCAGTTGCCGCCGTGTTCACGGGGCGGGACTGTACGCGCGCCAGTGGCAGCGGCGAGGTCGCGGGCCGGGCCTTTGAGCTTGCCCAGGTGCGCGGTGCTGGCGCAGGGCGGGCAGGCCAGGGCCGGGACGCGGTCCGGGTCGGTGTCGATCAGTTCCTGTTCGCGGCGGTTCCACTCGGCGAGCATCTTGTGATCGGGCAGGCAGCCGATCAGGCCCGGGTGAATCAGGCCGGCGAATTCAACGCCGGGGATGTGCCGGGAACTGGTCATCATGCCTTTGAAATCCCAGATGGATTTCTGTGCCAGCGGGAAGTGCTCGGTGAGGAAGCCGCCACCGTTCTGCTTGGAAAAGAAACCGTTGAAGCCCCACTGCGAATCGGTACGGGCGCCGATGTCCAGCAGGTCAACCACCAGGAGATCGCCGGGTTCTGCGCCATGCACGCCGACCGGTCCCGAGAGGTAATGCACGGTGGTCAGGTCGACGTCGCGCACGTCGCTGGCGTCGTCGTCGTTCTTGATCGCGCCGGCGGTCCAGTCGTAGGTTTCGAGGATGAAATCATCCCCCGGCTTCACCCAGCAGGCCATGGGGATGTCCGGGTGCCAGCGGTTGTGGATCTGCTCGTTTTCGGTGACAGGCTGGTTGAGGTCGACTTTGATCAAGGTATCGGTCATGGGGGTTCTCCTTGGGTTTCGGGTCAATCCGATAGAAATGGGGTGGTCCGGCTGACGTCTTCGCGGGCAAGCGCGCTCCTACATGCGCGTTCGCTGTAGGAGCGACCGGGGTGGCGATCCACTTTGCCCGCGATGACGTCGGATCAAACAACAAAAATCTTCGAGGCCTCTTACACCGACAAATACCGACTGATCGTCGCTTCATCGACATTGGCCCGGGTTTCTTCGATGACGAAGCGGCCTTTCTCGATCACCAGCAAGCGGTCGGCGATTTCCAGGGTGAAGGACAGCACCTGCTCGGACACGACGATGGTCAGGTTGCGCAGGGTGCGGATCTCTTTGAGGGTGCGGGCGATGTCCTTGATGATCGACGGCTGGATGCCTTCGGTGGGCTCGTCGAGCAACAACACCTTGGGGTTGGTCGCCAGGGCCCGGGCGATGGCCAGCTGTTGCTGCTGGCCGCCGGACAGGTTGCCGCCGCGCCGGCCGCGCATGTCGAACAGCACCGGAAACAGCGCGTACAAATCTTCCGGCACCTTGCCACCCGCCGAGGCGGGCAGGCCGGTCTGGATGTTTTCCAGCACGCTCATGGACGGGAAAATCATCCGGCCCTGGGGCACGTAGGCCATGCCGTGGGCGACCCGGTTGTGGGTTTCCATGCCGGAGACGTCCACGCCGTCCAGCTGCACCTGGCCGCCCCATTGCGGCAGGATGCCCATCAGGCTCTTGAACAGCGTGGTCTTGCCCATGCCGTTGCGGCCCATGACCGCGACGATCTCCTGTTTCTGCACCGAGAGGTTCAGGTCATGGAGAACCTGGCTCTGGCCATAACCGCACGCCAGCTGCTGAATGTTGAACATGCTGCGCTCCTTAATGGCCCAGATAGACTTCGATGACTTTCGGGTTGTTCTGCACCGACTCCATGCTGCCTTCGGCCAGCACTTTGCCCTGATGCAGCACCGTGACCTTGTGCGCGATGCTCTTCACAAACTCCATGTCGTGCTCGATCACCAGCACCGAGCGGCCCTGGCTGATGCGGTTCAACAGGTCGGCAGTCTGCGCGCGCTCGCTGACACTCATCCCGGCCACTGGCTCGTCGAGCATCAGCAGCTCCGGGTCCTGCATCAGCAGCATGCCGATCTCCAGCCACTGCTTCTGGCCGTGGGACAAAAGCCCGGCCTGCTGATGCAGCAACTCGCCCAGAAAGATGTCGGCGGACACCTGCTTTACCCGGTCCAGCACCTCTTGGGTGCGCTTGAAAAACAGCGCGCCGAACACCGAGCGACCGGCTGGAAACGACATCTCCAGGTTCTCGAACACACTCAGGTTGTCGTAGATCGACGGCGTCTGAAATTTACGTCCGACACCGGCGCGGACGATGTCGTACTCGTTCATTTTGGTCAGCTCGCGGTCCTTGAACTGGATGCTGCCGCCGGTGGCGCGGGTCTTGCCGCAGATCAGGTCGAGGACCGTGGTCTTGCCTGCACCGTTGGGGCCGATCACCACACGCACTTCGTTGCGGTCGATGTACAGATTCAGATCGTCCACCGCCTTGAAGCCGTCGAAGGACACGGTCAGCCCTTCGATGGCCAGGACCGGTTTGTTCATCTGGAAGCCTGTGGGGCTGGTCATGGCTGAATCTCCAACGGGCTGGCGGCTTGCTTGTCAGCGGAGGCGGGGGTTGGCGTGATGACCGGGGCAGGGGACATCATCGCCGGTGCGGCTTTGCGCTTGCCTGACAGCCATTTACGCTCGTGGCTTTCCCACAGACCGGCCAGGCCGTTGGGGAAATACATGACCACGGCGATGAACAGCCCGCCCATGAGGTACAGCCACAATTCGGGGAACGATTCGGAGAAATAGGTCTTGCCGTAGTTCACCAGTAGCGAGCCGTACACCGCGCCCAGCAGCGACATGCGCCCGCCGACCGCGGCGAAGATCACCATCTCGATGGACGGCACGATGCCGACGAATGACGGCGACATGAAGCCCACCTGCAAGGCGAACATCGCCCCGCCGATGGCCGAGAAACACGCCGCAACGCAGTACACGAAGACCTTGAACGCAGCGACGTCGTAGCCGGAAAACCGCACGCGCTCTTCCTTGTCGCGCATGGCCATCAGCAGCCGGCCGAGCTTGGAGTTGAGGATGAATTTGCCGAACAGGATGCAGGCGAACAGTAGCCCGGCATTGATGAAGTACAACAGCAGCTTGGCGCTGTCGCTGCGGATGTCCCAGCCGAGCAGGGTCTTGAGGTCGGTGATGCCGTTGACGCCACCGGTCAGGCCTTGCTGGCCGATGATCAGCACCGTCAGGATCAGGGCGATGGCCTGGGTGACGATGGAGAAATACACGTCACCGACCCGCCGGCGGAACAGCGCAGCGCCGATGATCAATGCCAGCAGCACCGGCGCCACGATCACCGCGATCACGGTGAAAGTGAAACTGTGAAACGGCACCCACAGCCAGGGCAGTTCGGTGATCTGGTTCCAGTCCATGAAGTCCGGAATGCCCGGGGTCGACTGGATCTTGGTGCTTTCCGGGTCGGACGCTTCCAGCTTGAGAAACATCGCCATGCAGTAGCCGCCGAGGCCAAAGAACACCCCTTGCCCCAGGCTGAGAATGCCGCCGTAGCCCCAGCACAACACCAGGCCCACCGCGACGAACGCGTAGGTCAGGTATTTGCCGACCATGTTCAGGCGGAAGGCGTCGAGGGTCAGCGGGAAGACCACCAGAATCAGGGCCGCGAGGATCAGCAGGCCAATCACGCCCTGGCGTCCACCGAGCATTTTGTTTAGCGCGTTCATTACTTGGCCTCTCTTGTCGAACTTGGGCAACTCATGAATGTGATTGCCGACCGCGAACGGTGGGACGGAGCTTGCTCGCGAGGGGCCAGTCCCTGCGATCCATGCTCTGCAAGCCATCGACCCGAATCGCGAGCAAGCTCCCTCCCACAGAAGCGGGCTTGCCGCACGACACCGGGCGCTTCTGCCAGCACGCACACTTATTTACGAACCTTGCTGGCAAACAACCCTTGCGGGCGCATCAACAGGATCAGGATCACGATGGACAGGGTCAGGACCTTGGCCATCGAGCCACTCATGAAAAATTCCGACAGGGACTGGGTCTGGGCAATGGCGAACGCCGAGGCGATGGTGCCGAACAGGCTGGCCGCGCCGCCGAAGACCACCACCAGGAAGGTGTCGACGATGTACAGCGAACCGGCGGTGGGGCCGGTGGAACCGATGGTGGTGAACGCAGCACCTGCCACGCCGGCAACACCGCAGCCCAGGGCGAAGGTCATGCGGTCGACCTTGCGGGTGTTGATGCCCACGGCCCGGCTCATGATCCGGTTCTGCACCGTGGCGCGGACATGCAGGCCCCAGCGGGTGCGGTACAGCATCAGGAAAATGCCGCCGGTCATCAGCACGGTCAGGCCCATGACGAACAGGCCGTTGCGCGGGATTTCGATGGCATCGGTGAGGTTGACCGCGCCCATCAGCCACTCCGGCGGGTTGGCGCTGACTTCACGGGCGCCGAAGATGGAGCGGAAGGCTTGTTGCATGACCAGGGACAGACCCCAGGTCGCGAGCAGGGTGTCGAGCGGTCGGTGGTAGAGGCGACTGATCATCACCCACTCCACCACCCAGCCAATCGCACCGGCCACCACGAACGACAACGCGATGGCGAAGAAAAAGTAGTACGGCTGCATCCAGGGCGCATAGGTTTGCACCAGGGTCGACAGCATGTACGTGGTGTAGGCGCCGATGGTGAGGAATTCACCGTGGGCCATGTTGATCACACCCATCTGACCAAAGATGATCGCCAGCCCCAGGGCCATCAACAACAGCACGCAGAACACGGAAAGCCCGTTGAACCCCTGCATGGCCGCGATGGCACCAAATTCCGATAGCCATTCCATGATGATGGTCTCCGAGGTGAAAAGTTGATTGGCCACCCACCTGTAGGAGCGCCCGGGGTGGCGTTCCACCTTGCCCGCGAATGCCATGTGTCAGGCGCTAGAAATGCAGCGGATGTACTGACGTCTTCGCGGGCAAGGTGGGTCGCCACCCCGGTCGCTCCTACAAAGGACCGCGCCGTTTTCAGCAGCTGTTACTGATAACCCTTCGGAAACGGATTCGGCTCAATCAGATCCGACTCGTACACCACTTTGAACTGGCCGTCGGCCTGGACTTCGCCGATGCGGGTCTTGCTCCACAGGTGATGGTTTTCGTGAATCTTCACGTAGCCTTCAGGCGCGGTTTTCAGCTCGATGCCGGGGGAGGCGGCGACCACTTTGTCGACGTCGAAACTGCCGGCTTTCTCGACCGCGGCTTTCCACAACCACGGACCGAGGTAGGCGGCCTGGGTCACGTCGCCCATCACTGAATCCTTGCCGTACTTGGCCTTGAACGCCTCAACGAAGGCTTTGTTGTTGGGGTTGTCCAGGCTCTGGAAGTACTTCATGGAGGCGTAGAAGCCCTTCATGTTTTCGCCGCCAATGCCCAGCAGCTCGTCTTCGGTGACCGACAGGGTCAACAAGGTCTGCTTGGTGGAATCGACGCCCGCCGCTTTCAGCTGTTTGTAGAAGGCCACGTTGGAGCCGCCCACGACCGCAGCGAAGACCACGTCAGGCTTTTTCAATTTGACTTTGTTGATCAGCGAACCGAACTGGGTGTTGCCCAGCGGGTAGTAGTCTTCGCCGACCACAGTGCCGTGCAGCACGTTTTCGATGTGCTTGCGGGCGATCTTCATCGAGGTGCGCGGCCAGATGTAGTCCGAGCCGATCAGGTAGAATGTCTTGGCGCCCTTGGTCTTGGCGATCCAGTCCAGGCTGGCGAGGATCTGCTGGGTGGCTTCTTGCCCTGTGTAGATCACGTTTTTCGACTGCTCCAGCCCTTCATAAAAGGTCGGGTAGTAGAGCAGGCCGTTTTCTTTCTCAAACACCGGCAACACCGCTTTACGCGAGGCCGAGGTCCAGCAGCCGAACACCGTGGCCACCTTGTCGCCCACCAGCAGCTTGCGGGCTTTTTCGGCGAAGGTCGGCCAGTCGGACGCGCCGTCTTCCTGGATGATCTTGATCTGGCGGCCGAGGATGCCGCCCGAGGCGTTGATCTGGTCGATGGCCAGGCGTTCAGCCTGGATCGAACCGGTTTCCGAGATCGCCATGGTGCCGGTGGCCGAGTGCAGCTGGCCGACGGTCACTTCGGTCGGCGTGACGGCGAGGCCCGTGGTGTTGGCGTCATCGGCCAGGGTCATCTGGCTGAACACGCTGGCTGCGATCAGCGAAAGGGCTGCCGCACCCAATGCCAGCCGTCGGGGGAAAAAGCGCGTGGGGCCTGTCAGTCGTGAATCCATGTTCCCGCTCCTGTGCTGGTGATTCGCGACAGGCCGGGTAAGGGCCGTCGCGAGCTGCGAGCAAGCATGAGCGTGACGGCGTCCACGAGGTATACGCAGCGTGACGTATGCGCGTACGTCATTTGACGTAGGGCCGGGAACTCTCGGGAAAGGCATGATTGCGCCCGCGGCACAGAAGTTGCTGTTTCAAAGCCGGGCGCTGAACCCTAACCTTGTTGGAGCGAGGCTTGCCCGCGAATGCGATGTAACAGTAGAAAAAGATGTATTGAACGGACGTACCTCTTCGCGGGCAAGTCGGAACGCCGCCCGCTCGCCCCAACAGGGTGGGGCGAATTCGCTCTTCTCATCAGGAACCACTCAGTGCGCCCCTCCGGCTCTCAACGCATCATCAAGGTGCGCCGCGATTACAATCGTCTGGTCGCCGACGAGACCATGGAAGACTACGCGCTGCGTTTCACGCCCAAGTCCTTCCGCAAATGGTCGGAATTCCGCATCGCCAACACCGCGGTCGGTGCCGTGTCGTTTCTGGCGCTGGAGGCCATCGGCGGCGCGCTGGTCATGAGTTACGGCTTCACCAACACGCTGTGGGCGATCATCGCCATGGCGGTGGTGATCTTTCTCACCGGCCTGCCCATCAGTTATTACGCCGCCCGTTACGGCGTGGACATGGACCTGCTGACCCGTGGCGCCGGCTTCGGCTACATCGGCTCCACCATCACCTCGCTGATCTACGCCAGCTTCACCTTTCTGTTCTTCGCCCTGGAAGCGGCGATCATGGCCCTGGCGCTGGAGCTGTACACCCACATCCCGCTGGCGCTGGCCTACGTGATCTGCTCGATCATCGTCATCCCGCTGGTGGCCTACGGCATCACCCTGATCAGTCGTTTGCAGATGTGGTCGCAGCCGTTATGGCTGACGCTGTTGATCGTGCCCTACGTGTTCGTCATCTGGAAAAACCCCGACGCGCTGTCGGACCTCACCAGTTTCGCCGGGCGCGAAGGCGAGGGCGGGACCTTCAATCTGTTGCTGTTCGGCGCCGCGTTCAGTGTGGCGCTGTCTCTGGTGACGCAGATTGGCGAGCAAGTGGACTACCTGCGCTTTCTGCCGGAGAAAACCCGCCGCAACCGCAAGCGCTGGTGGGCCGCGCTGCTGATGGCCGGCCCGGGCTGGGTGATTCCCGGCGCCCTGAAAATCATGGCCGGTGCCTTCCTGGCGTTTCTTGCCCTGCAACATCAAGTGCCCATCGAGCGCGCCGCCGAGCCGACGCAGATGTACCTGGTGGCCTTCAACTACGTGTTCATGTCGCCGGAATGGGCGCTGGCGGCGATGGTGCTGTTCGTGATCATTTCCCAGATCAAGATCAACATGACCAACGCCTACGCCGGCTCCCTGGCCTGGTCGAATTTCTTTGCGCGGGTCACCCACAGCCACCCGGGGCGGGTGGTGTGGCTGGTGTTCAACGTGGCCATCGCGCTGATTCTCATGGAGCTGGGCGTGTTCGACGCCATCGAGGAAGTGCTCGGGCTGTACGCCAACGTCGCCATCGCCTGGATTGGCGCGCTGGTGGCTGATCTGGTGATCAACAAGCCGTTGGGGCTCTCGCCCAAACACATCGAATTCAAGCGCGCGCACCTGTACGACATCAACCCGGTGGGCGTCGGCGCGATGTTTATTGCGTCACTGCTGTCCATGTGTGCCCATTTCGGTGCGCTGGGGGAAGTGGCCCGGGCCGCACCGCCGCTGATTTCCCTGACCACCGCAATGATTGCCGCGCCGTTGATCGCCTGGCTGACCCAAGGCCGCTATTACATCGCCCGGGACAGCGACCCCGTATTGCTGTTCCCGCTCGGGCGCCAGACCAGCCTGCGCTGCGGCGTGTGCAGCAACAGTTTCGAAACCCCGGACATGGCCTGGTGCCCGGCCTACGGTTCGCCTATCTGCTCGTTGTGCTGCTCGCTGGACGCCCGCTGCGGCGATCAATGCAAAACCCGTTCGCGGCTGTCGATGCAGTTCGAGGACTTCGTCGCTCGCCTGTTGCCCCGGCTGCCGCGCGAGTACCTGCACACGCGCCTGGCGCAATACCTCGGTTTGTTGACCGTGCTGGTGCTGACCCTCTCCGGGGCGCTGGCGATGATTTACAGCCAGGTGTCCCACGGGTTGATCGATCAGTCGCCCCAGGTGCATCACACCCTGATGCTGGCGTTTCTCAAGGCTTTCCTGACCTTTTGCGTGTTCGCCGGCGTGCTGGCCTGGTGGGTGGTGCTGACCCGTGAAAGCCGGCGCGTGGCGCTGGAAGAATCCGAGCGGCAGACGGCGCTGCTGATGCAGGAAATCGAAGCGCACCACAAAACCGACCAGGCGCTGCAGGAAGCCAAAGAGGCCTCGGAAGCGGCCAACGCGGCCAAGAGCCGTTACGTCACCGGGCTGTCCCACGAGCTGCGCACGCCGCTCAACAGCATTCTCGGTTTCACCCAGATTTTGCAGCGGGACACCGCCACCCCGAGCAAGCATCTGGATTCCCTGGCGACCATCATGCGCAGCAGTTCGCACCTGTTGTCGCTGATCGACGGCCTGCTGGACGTGGCCAAGATCGAAGCCGGCAAACTGCGGCTGGAGCCTTCGGAAATCCTGTTCCGGGAGTTTCTCAACGACCTGCAGAAAATGTTCGCCAGCACCGCCCGGGAGAAGGGCCTGCACTTTCGCCTGGAGCTGATCGGGCGCATGCCGGAAGTGGTGCGCGGCGATGAAAAGCGGGTGCGGCAGATCCTGATCAACCTGCTGGGCAACGCGATCAATTTCACCGACAGCGGCGAGGTCTGCCTGCGGGTCAGTTACCGGCGTGAAACCGCGACCTTCGACATCATCGACACCGGGATCGGCATCGCCCCGGAGCAGATCGAGCGCATCTTCCAGCCCTTCGAACGCGGCGGGCTGGTGCGCCAGGACAACGGCGTCGGCCTGGGGCTGACCATCACCCGCATGCTCACCGCGTTGATGGGCGGCGCCTTGTCGGTCAGCAGCCAGCCGGACGAAGGCACGCGGTTTCAGGTGCGGTTGTTTCTGTCGGAAGTGCGGGTGCCCAAGGCGATCATCGACGTCAACCACGACGTCATCGGTTACGACGGTCATCGACGGTTGATTCTGGTGGTGGACGATCACATCGAGCACCGCAAGGTCATCAGCGGCATGCTCATGCCGCTGGGGTTCGAGGTGGCGCAGGCGGCCAACGGGCAGGAGGCGGTGCGGCAGGTGTCGTTGCTGCACCCGGACCTGATCCTGATGGACCTGTCCATGCCGGACATGGACGGCTGGGCGGCCAGCCGCATGATTCGCCGCAACGCGCTGTCCCTGGCGCCGATCATCGTGCTGTCGGCCAACGCCAATGCCTTTGCCGACGACAAGGAACGCAGCTTGCAGGTGTGCAACGACTACCTGGCCAAACCGGTGCATCTGCCGCAACTGCTGGACCGCATTCAGCACCACCTGCAACTGACCTGGCAGCGGCGTTTGCGCACTGACCCGTTGCGGGTCCACGCGCCGGGGGTGTTGCCGTCCCGGGAGGATCTGGAAGAGCTGTATGAACTGTGCGGCCTGGGCTACATCCGTGGCATCCAGCAAAAACTCGATGCCATCGAGCGTGACAGCAGCAACAGTGCCGGCTTTGTCACCGGCCTGCGCACCCTGGCCTCAGGCTTTCGCCTGGATGAACTCAGTCTTCAATTGAAGGAGGCGCTCAATGGACGCTATGACCCGAGCCGCTGAAAACGGCGTGATCCTCATCGTCGACGACGTGCCCGATAACCTGGCGCTGCTGTCCGATGCGCTGGACGAGGCGGGCTACATGGTGCTGGTGGCGCTGGACGGGCTGAGCGCGCTGACCCGCATCCAGCGCCGGCGCCCGGACCTGATCCTGCTGGACGCCGTGATGCCGGGCCTGAACGGCTTCGATACCTGCCGGCAGATCAAGGCGCAACCGGACACCGCCAACATCCCGGTGCTGTTCATGACCGCGCTGACCGACAGCGAGCATGTGGTGCAGGGTTTCGAGGCCGGGGCCATCGATTACGTGACCAAGCCGATCCAGTGCGCCGAAGTGCTGGCGCGGGTGGCCTCGCATTTGCGCACCGCACGGATTCTGCAATCGGCGCGCACGGCGTCGCAGCCGGTGAGGTTCGACGACAAATCGGCGTACGGCAAACTGTCCGGGCGCTTCCAGCTGACCGACCGGGAAATCGAAGTGCTGCGCTGGGTGTCCTGCGGCAAGACCAACAAAGACATCGCCGACATCCTGCAATTGAGCCCGCGCACGGTGAACAAACACCTGGAACACATCTACATCAAACTCGGCGTCGAAACCCGCACCGCCGCCACCTCCGTGGCCATGGCGGCGATGACGGGGTGAGCAGGGCGTTCAGTCATCGCCGTGGGAGGGAGCTTGCTCGCGATGAGGCCCGAACCTCCGCTGCATCTTCCGCCGGCCCGGAACCGCATCGCGAGCAAGCTCCCTCCCACAAAACGCTCCAACAATGCGCTCGGTTTACTGATCCACCGCGTGCGCCGGTTCTGCTGCCGCTGCGCGGCAGATCGTCAGCAAGCTGGACTCCCACGGCCTGCGGCCAGAATCAAAAGCCACTGCAGCCCCGCTTCTGCCCGGAGGGCGTGGGAGTCCGGCTTGCCGACGATGGGCTGCGCAGCAGCCCCGAAGCCGACCAGCGCGGTGTGCCTGACCCACCGAATCGCAGCCTTCGGCAGCGCCTACACGGGGTAGGTAGCGGGCTGTAAATTTCGGTGTGTGATCGTTCCCACGTGCCGCCTGGTAACGCAGCCCCGGAGGCTCCGCGTCCCTTGTGACGCAGAGCATCACGAACGGCATTCCCACGCGGAGCTTTGGGACGATCAGAGCCAGCTCCCACGAGAATCAAAAGCCACTGCAGCCTCGCTTCTGCCCGGAGGGCGTGGGAGTCCGGCTTGCCGACGATGGGCTGCGCAGCAGCCCCAAACCCGACCAGCGCGGTGTGCCTGACCCACCGAACCGGAGCCTTCGGCAGCGCCTACACGGGGTAGGTAGCGGGCTGTAAATTTCGGTGTGTACGCGGTTCGGGGTCGATTACTCCAGACATTCCCGAAACAACCGGTGCAACGGCAACTGCCGGTTGGCATGACGCATGATCAGCACCAGCTCCCGGTAGAACGTCAGTTCACCCAGGTCCAATACCCGAATGTTCGCCTCACGCGCCAGCCACAATCCGGCTTGCGGCACCAGCGACACGCCCAGTCCCGCTTCCACCATCCGCACCAGCGCTTCCACTTCGTCCAGCTCCAGCCCCGGATTGACCTCGATCTGCTGCTCGCGCAGAAAGCGGCTCACCTGACGCCCGCCGAATGAATGCCGGTCGTAGCGCACCAGGCGGTTGTCCCGCAGCAATTGCAGCGGATCGTCCCCGGTGGTGTGCGGCGGGGCGATCAGCACGAACGGCTCGCGGCGGATCACTTCCAGGTGCAGGTCCTTGGGCAACGCGAACGGCGGGTGAATCAGGATCGCCATGTCGATCTCGCCGGCGTCCACGCTATTGAGCAGGTGCTGCGACACCCCGGGCCTGACCTTGGCTTCGATGGCCGGAGCGTGTTGGTTGAGCCGCACCAGCGCATCGGGCAACAGGCCGGTCTGCACGGTGGCGATGGCGCCGATCACCAGCTCGCCGAAATAGCCGCTGTCGTGCTCGGGTCTGGCCATGCGCTCGAAGATCTCGACGATCTCCCGGGCCATGGGCAGGGCGCGCTGACCTGCCGCATTCAAGGTAGCGCTGCGGCCATTGCGGTCGAACAGGCTGCTGCCCAGGGCTTTTTCCAGGGTGCGGATCTGCGCGCTGATGGCCGACTGGGTCAGGCCGATGTGGTTGCCGGCGGCGACGAAAGTGCCGAGGCGGGCGACGGTCAGCAGGGTTTTCAGTTCGCGGATCATGCAGTGCCCATTGATCAAAATAATTCGTGCTCGGCACGAAAATTATGCGTTTTCAATTCATTAAACAATGGGCAAAGATACGGCCATTCACTACAAAGAGACATCACCGTGACCACACCGACCTCGACCCTTACCCCGTTTCACCTCGCCATCCCGGTCTACGACCTCGCCGCCGCCCGGCATTTCTACGCCAACTTGTTCAACCTGCCGGAAGGCCGCTCCAGTGAGCAGTGGGTGGATTTCGACTTCTTCGGCCATCAACTGGTGATCCACGAACACCCGAAAACCGACTCCCAGGCCCACGCCGGCAGCAACGCAGTGGACGGCCACGACGTGCCGGTGCCGCATTTCGGTGTGGTGCTGGGATGGGAAGTCTGGGAGGCGCTGGCTGAGCGTTTGCGCGGGCAAGGCGTGAAATTCGTCATCGAACCCTACGTGCGCTTCAAGGGCCAGGTGGGCGAGCAGGCCACGATGTTCCTGTTCGACCCGTGCGGCAACGCGCTGGAGTTCAAGGCGTTCAAGGACATGTCGCAGTTGTTTGCCAAGTAAAACCGGCTACCTGTAGGAGCGCGCTTGCCCGCGATTGCGTTGTGTCAGCCTCTGGAGATATCACCGCCAGATCGCAATCGCGGGCAAGCGCGCTCCTACAATCATCGGACTGAAAAACTTAATGATTCAAACACCCGTTTATTCAACCAAGTACACCCCCTTCAATAACTTCCTCACCACTCGTCATTAGCACTAACGCCTTTCTCAAGCCGGCCGACACAGAGTGCAAGCCGCGTCTTCCTTTTGCTGCGCAAGCCTGTAAAAAGCCCAGCGCGCGCCCATCCGGTGGTGCAAACCCCTCGCTGTCAATCTTGGTTATGGACACACACGTATGATCAGAAGTCTTGGCTTCAGCAGAAAAATCCTGCTGGCTGCCGCGTTGATAGTTGTCGTCGCGTTTTCACTCTTTATTGTGGTGAACGACTACCGACAACGTGAAACCCTTAGAACCAGTGTGGACTCTGAACTTACCCAGTTAGGCAGTCTGACCACCCAGAACATTCAAACCTGGCTGGAAAGTCGCACCCAGTTGTTGCACTCCATGGCCCAGCAGATTGCCGTGGACGGCCCGGCACCGACCAGCCTGCAGCGTGCCATCGGCCTGCCGGTGTACCCGGACAACTTCCAGCTCAGTTATTTCGGCGGCAAGGACGGCGTGATGTTCTCCGTCCCCGCCGGCAATCGCGCCGCCGACTACGACCCTCGCGCCCGCGGCTGGTACAAGGTGGCGGATGCGGCGCAGGCCACCATCGTTACCGAACCCTACATCGCCGCGTCGTCCGGCAAACTCGTCGTGACCCTGGCCACGCCGGTGCGCCAGCAAGGGCAGATGATCGGTGTCGCCGGTGCCGACATCTCGCTGGACGCCATCAGCAAGACCATCAACTCGCTGAATTTCGGCGGTCATGGCTACGCGTACATCGTCAGCGCCGACGGCAAGATTCTGATCCACCCCGACAGCAAGCTGGTGCTCAAGAACGTCTCCGACGCCTACCCCAACGGTGCGCCGAAGATCGTGCCCGGCGTGACCGAGATCGAATCCAACGGCAAGGCGCAGTTCATTTCCTTCACCAAAGTCGAAGGCCAGAGCACCGCCAACTGGTACGTGGCGCTGGTGCTGGATCGCGACGCGGCCTACTCGATGCTCAGCGAATTCCGCACCTCGGCGATCACCGCCATGGTCATTGCGGTGGCGATCATCATCCTGTTGCTGGGCTTGCTGATTCGGGTGTTGATGCGTCCGTTGCACCAGATGGGTCGCGCCATGGCGGACATCGCCGACGGCGAAGGCGACCTGACCAAGCGCCTGAACAACGATTCCAACGACGAATTCGGGCAGATGGCCCAGTCGTTCAACCGCTTCGTCGAGCGTATCCACAGCTCGATCCGCGAAGTGGCGTCCACCGCCGGGCAACTGGGTGAAGTCGCCGCGCGGGTGGTCCGCGCGTCCAACTCATCCATGGGCAACTCCGACCAGCAATCCAACCGCACCACCAGCGTCGCGGCTGCCATCAATCAACTGGGCGCCGCCGCCCAGGAAATCGCGCACAACGCCGCCCTGGCTTCGCAACATTCCAGCCAGGCCAGCCAGTTGGCCGCCGAAGGGCAGGGGGTGGTCAGCCAGACCATCACCGCAATGAATCAGCTGTCGGAGAAGATCAGCGAGTCCTGCGTCAACATCGAAACCCTGAACAACAAGACCGCCAACATCGGGCAGATCCTGGAAGTGATTACCGGCATCTCCCAGCAGACCAACCTGCTGGCGCTGAACGCTGCGATCGAAGCGGCACGGGCGGGCGAGGCCGGTCGCGGGTTTGCCGTGGTGGCCGATGAAGTGCGCAACCTGGCGCATCGCACCCAGGATTCGGCGCAGCAAGTGCAGAAGATGATTGAAGAGCTGCAGGTCGGCGCCCGGGACGCGGTGGTCAACATGACCGAGAGCCAGCGTCAGAGCGAAAGCAGTGTGGTAATCGCCAATCAGGCCGGCGAACGGTTGAGCAGCGTGACCCAGCGCATCAGCGAAATCGATGGCATGAACCAGTCGGTGGCCACGGCAACCGAAGAGCAGACCGCCGTGGTGGAGTCGATCAACGTCGACATCAACGAGATCAACACCCTTAACCAGGAAGGCGTGGACAACCTCAAATCCACGCTCGACGCCTGCTCACACCTGGAACACCAGACCGCGCGGTTGCAGCATTTGGTGGGTACGTTCCGGATCTGAAAGCACATCGATCCAGCAGGTGAATGCAGTCCAGCATGTGAATGCGGTCTACATTGTGGGAGCGGACCTGTCCGCGAAGGCGCCGGTACATTCAACACATCTTCTGTGTATGAACTGACGTCTTCGCGGACAGGTCCGCTCCCACGGGGTTCACCATCATTACCTCACGGTTTTTCCGGCAACCCCGCCGCCATCCGCAACGCCGGGTGTAGCGCGGTACTGAACATCTGCCCGTGGTTGCGGCCGCTGAACTGCTCGTAGGTCGCATCGGTATGGGCCAGGGTCGCCAGATGCCCGGCCAGTATCCGATTGGAGTCGTTGGGCACTGCGGCCATGGCTTTTCGTCTTTCCGGCGAGCCGGTATCGAACTGTCCCACCGGTGGCTTGCCTTCGCGTTCCCCTCTGACAATCCGCACCGTTTGCGGCCGATCGCCCTTGAATCCGCGCAACGCCATGCCGTTATCAAAGGTCATCGGCTGAAACCACAGCGAAGGACTCGCGGCATACCACTGCTGGAACGCCTCGGGTTTCTCCAGCAGCGCATACAGCACGAACAACCCGCCGAACGAATGCCCCCACAGCGTCTGCCGTGACGGATCCACCGCATAGCGCGTTTGCACCTTGGGTTTGATGCCGTTCTCCAGCAGCTCAAGAAACGCCGCTGACGTGTTGCCGGTGTAATCCCGGGTGCGTTGCGTCATGTCGTAGGTGCCGTCGATGTCATAGCCGACCATCACCAGCAGCGGCGGGCTTCCTGCCTCCAGCTCCCCCAGCCAGTCATCCCTCAGCTCGGCCATCACGTTGTTGCCGTCCAGCAGGTACATCACCGGGTAGCCCGCGGCCGGGGCGGCCTTCTTCGGCACGGCGACGTCGATGCGGTAGTGAAGCTGGCTGTCGGGGGAATCGACGGTAAAGCGCTCGAAGGTGTAATGCGCCGAACCGGTCTCGGCCAGGGGCGGGTTCTTCACCGCGACGTTGCCGGCGGCGTAGGCCATCAGCGGCAGCGCGCCGAGCAGGGTGATGGACAGGGTGTTCTTCATGGTTTGAATCCAGTTCATGGGTGCACTCATTGGTTACTTCGCTGATTCGGTGTAGGAGCGCGCTTGCCCGCGATGCGTCTCGTCAGAAATATCAAAGGTGACTGACCCACCTCAATCGCGGGCAAGCGCGCTCCTACAAAAAAGTGCATTCAACTTGTCTAGCCCACAGGCCAGCAGGACCGCGATTCCAGCGGCAGATGTCTGCCAAACCCCCGGAAAACCGGACCCCAAACCTTCAACAAACTGTTATCTCACGTTCATCTTCGGTTCATCGGACTGCCACACGCTCTCTCTAATGTCACTCGCACTGCAGCCAGCCATGGAGCGGCTGAGCAGAAGATTATGTGCCGTGGCGGGACGCCAGACCCACAAGACAGAGAAGCTTATGAACGCAGCCATCCATGTCGACCGCTTGAACAAGACTTTCTCCGGTAAAACCGCGCTGGTTGACCTTGCATTGTCTATACAACCCGGAGAAATGGTCGCCCTGATCGGCGCGTCGGGTTCCGGTAAATCTACCCTGTTACGCCACCTCGCGGGCCTTGCCTGTTGCGACCGCCACAACGGCGGTCACGTTCAGGTGCTGGGCCGCGAGGTTCAGGCTTCCGGTCGCCTGAACGGCAAAGTGCGCCGCCTGCGCGCCGACATCGGCTACATCTTCCAGCAATTCAACCTGGTCAACCGCCTCAGCGTGCTGGACAACGTGCTGCTCGGTTGCCTGGGGCGCATGCCTCGCTGGCGCGGCAACCTCGGGCTGTTCAATGCCGAGGAGAAACAACGGGCCATGGAATCCCTGGCGCGGGTCGGTCTGGCCGATCTGGCCCCTCAGCGTGCCTCGACCCTGTCCGGCGGCCAGCAGCAGCGGGTTGCGATTGCCCGGGCCCTGACCCAGCGCGCCGAAGTCATCCTGGCAGACGAACCCATCGCCTCGCTGGACCCGGAGTCAGCACGCAACGTCATGGAAATCCTCGCCGACATCAACCGTCGCGACGGCAAGACCGTGGTCGTGACCCTGCATCAAGTCGATTACGCCGTGCGCTATTGCCCGCGTGCCGTGGCGCTCAAGGGCGGACGCATTCATTACGACGGTGCCGGCGACGCCCTCAGCAGTCAGTTCCTCAACGAGCTGTACGGCGGCGACCTGGACACCAGCCTCATGTTCTCCGATCAGGCCCGCAAGCCCGGCAAACCACCCCGGCTGACCTTGGCCCAGGCCTGATTTCATCCCCATCGATAACCCTCATTCTTCGCTTCAGGAGCACCCCATGTTGAACCGTATCGGTCGCGTGTTCGTGTCTGCCGCCTTGCTCGCCAGCTGCCTGCTGGGTACCGCGCAAGCCGACGACAAGGTCATCAACTTCGGCATCATGTCCACCGAGTCTTCGCAGAACCTGAAAAGCGTCTGGCAGCCGTTCCTCGACGACATGACCAAAAAGACCGGCCTGAAGGTCAATGCCACCTTCGCCTCGGACTACGCCGGCCTGATCCAGGGCATGCGCTTCAACAAGGTCGACGTGGCCTGGCTCGGCAACAAGGCGGCCATGGAAGCGGTGGACCGTTCCGGTGGCGAGATCTTCGCCCAGACCGCCGCCGCCAACGGTGCGCCGGGTTACTGGAGCGTGATCATTGCGCGCAAGGACAGCCCGATCAATTCGGTCGACGACATGCTCAAGCACGCCAAGGAACTGACCTTCGGTAACGGCGACCCGAACTCCACCTCCGGTTACCTGATCCCGGGCTACTACGTGTTCGCCAAGAACAACGTCGATGCCGCCACCGCCTTCAAACGCACCCTGAACTCCAGCCACGAAGTGAACGCCCTGAGCGTCGCCAAGGGCCAGCTGGATGTCGCCACCTTCAACACCGAAAGCTGGGACCGTCTGGAAGTGACCCAGCCGGACAAGGCGGCGATGCTCAAAGTGATCTGGAAATCCCCGCTGATCCCGGCCGACCCGATGGTCTGGCGCAAATCCCTGTCGGATGACGACAAGAACAAGATCCGCGAATTCTTCGCCACCTACGGCGACACCGACGAAGAAAAAGCCGTGCTCAAAAACATGCAGATGGGCAAGTTCCTCAAGTCCTCTGACGACCAGTTGCTGACCATCCGCCAGCTGGACCTGTTCAAGCAGAAGTCCGAAGTCACCGCCAGCACCACCCTGGACGCCAACGAAAAAGCTACCCGCCTCAAAACCATCGACGACGGCCTGACCAAGCTGCAGGACCGCATTTCGGAGCTGGAAAAACAAGGCACCGCCAAAGCGGGCTGACCGGTCCTGCGCGGTGCTCCGGCACCGCGCAGCCGACGCGATAAAGCTGTCGTTTTTAACCCTGCAAACGGGATCGTTTATGACCACTCATGCTGCATACGCCGACGTTGCCGGCAAGCGCTCCTGGAGCCGATACCTGGGCTGGGGCCTGTTCGCGGCCATGATGGCCTGGGCCTGGCACGGCGCCGAGATGAACCCGCTGGCGCTGTACCGCGACTCGGGAAACATGGCGACCTTCGCCGCCGACTTCTTCCCGCCTGACTTCCACGAATGGCGCGCGTACCTCAAGGAAATGATCGTCACCGTGCACATCGCCCTGTGGGGCACCTTGCTCGCCATCGTCTGCTCGGTGCCGCTGGGCATCCTCTGCGCCGACAACATCACGCCGTGGTGGATTCACCAGCCGCTGCGCCGGGTCATGGATTCGTTTCGCTCCATCAATGAAATGGTCTTCGCCATGCTGTTCGTGGTGGCCGTGGGCCTGGGGCCGTTCGCCGGGGTCCTGGCGTTGTGGATCAGCACCACCGGCGTGCTGGCCAAGCTGTTCGCCGAAGCGGTGGAAGCCATCGATCCGGGCCCGGTGGAAGGGGTGCGCGCCACGGGTGCCAGCGCCTTGCAGGAAGTGATCTACGGGGTCATCCCGCAAGTGCTGCCGCTGTGGATTTCCTATGCGCTGTACCGCTTCGAATCCAACGTGCGCTCGGCGACGGTGGTGGGGATGGTCGGCGCCGGCGGCATCGGCGTGATCCTCTGGGAAAACATCCGCGCCTTCGAGTTCGTTCAGACCTGCGCCGTGCTCCTGGTGATCATCGTGGTGGTCAGCGTGATCGACATCATTTCCCAGCGCCTGCGCAAGCAGTTCATCTAACTGACAGGAGAGGGTGCGAACCCTTTTTTTAGCCATGCAGTTGTCTAGACAATCCGAGCCCGTTTACCGAGAGCTGGCCGACACCCTGCGCAGCGAGTTGAGCGGTTTCAACGCCGGGGAATACCTGCCCGCCGAGATCCAGCTGGCGGCGCGTTTCTCGGTCAACCGCCACACCGTGCGCCGGGCCGTCGACGAGCTGGTGCGCGAAGGCAGTTTGTTACGCCGACAGGGCAAGGGCACCCAGGTGCTGGGCCGTCCGCTGATTTACCCGGTGGCCGCCGAAAGCGCCTACAGCCAGTCGTTGTCGGCCCAGGGCCATGGTGTCGAAGCGATCCTGCTGGCGCGCCGGCACTGTGTCGCCACCCGCGAAGAGGCCGAGCACCTGGGCCTGGCCGAACACGCACCGCTGATCGAACTGCTAACCCTGCGCCGCCTCGACGGCCAACCGGTCAGCCTGATTCGCCACCGCTACTGCGCCAGTCACGCCCCCTTGCTCGCTGACTACACCAGCGGCTCGGTACGCCAGTTTCTGGCGGCGCGGGATCTGCCGTTGACCCGCACGTTCAGCCTGATCGGTGCCCGACTGCCCAGCCGTGACGAGGCCAGCGTGCTGCTGATGCCGCGTCACCTGCCGGCGCTCACCGTCCTCACCCTTTCCCGCGATGCGTCCGGCCGACCGGTGGAGCTGGCCCATTCCACCAGCCGCTCGGACCGCTTCCAGTACCAGGTCGTTACATGATGGAGATGCCTCTGATGACTGCCTCATCCGTTAACCCTAAAGACGCCGTTGATTTAGAACACGCCGCACGCCAGCGATGGATCGGCGTGCTGTCCCGCGCCCGCCGTGGGGACCTGATCCACCACGAATCGGCCCTGCGCGACGCTGAATTCCAGCTGATCCGCGCGCCTGAAATCGGCATGACCCTGGTCCGTGGCCGCATGGGCGGCTGCGGCGCGCCGTTCAACGTCGGCGAAATGAGCGTGACCCGTTGCGTGGTGCGCCTGGCCGACGGCCGTACCGGCTACAGCTACCTGGCCGGGCGCGACAAGGTCCACGCCGAACTGGCCGCCCTGGCCGACGCCCACCTGCAAGGCCCGCAACAGGCTCACTGGTTGAGCGAACTGATCGAACCCCTGGCCCAGGCACACGCCGCGCGCCGGGCCCGGCAAGAAGCTGAAACCGCAGCGACCAAAGTGGAGTTCTTCACCCTGGTCAGAGGAGAAAACTGATGACAGCCACGCTTTTACAACCGGCCTTCGCCGACCCCGTGCTCGACGCCCAGCGCAGCTTCCGCGCCGCCCTCAAGGCCCTTGCCGGGCCGGGCGTTGCGCAGACCCTGGTGCCGGCGCAACTGCCGCCGCACCTGGAAGGCCTGGCCGCCGCGAGCCATGCCTTGTGCCTGGCGCTGCTGGACATCGACACGCCCCTGTGGCTCGCGCCCACATTCGACACCCAGGCCATTCGCGCCAACCTGACTTTTCACTGCGGCTGCCCGATTGTCAGCGACCGGCAGAACGCACGCTTCGCGCTGCTGGACGACAGCCAGTTGCATGACCTGAGCGGCTTCAATCTGGGCAACGACCGTTATCCCGATCAGTCCTGCACGCTGCTGGTTCAGTTGCCGACGCTGGAAGGCGGACCTCAGCTGGCCTGGCGCGGGCCGGGCATCCAGAGCGAAAACCAGGTGGCGCTGCCCTTGGGTGAAGCGTTCTGGCACGAGCGTGAGGCACGCAATGACTTCCCCCGCGGCATCGACGTGTTCTTTGTTGCCGGCAGTGAGCTGATGGGGCTGCCGCGCAGCACCCAGGTCGCGTACCAGGGAGGTGCCTGATGTACGTCGCAGTCAAGGGTGGCGAACAGGCCATCGATAACGCCCACAAAGTGCTGGCGAAAAAACGTCGCGGCGACACCTCGATTGCCGAGCTGGACGTCGAGCAGATCCGTCAGCAATTGCCGCTGGCCGTGGCCCGGGTCATGACCGAAGGCTCGCTCTACGACGAGCAACTGGCGGCGCTGGCGATCAAGCAGGCGGCCGGTGATCTGGTGGAAGCGATCTTCCTGCTGCGCGCCTACCGCACGACCTTGCCGCGCTTCAACGCCAGCCTGCCCATCGACACCTCGGACATGCTCCTGACCCGGCGCCTGTCGGCCACGTTCAAGGACGTGCCCGGCGGCCAGTTGCTCGGCCCGACCTTCGATTACACCCACCGTTTGCTGGACTTCAGCCTGCTCGCCGAAGGCGAATACCCTGGCCCGTCGGCGCAGGCAAACACCGCGCTGGAGCCGTGCCCACGGGTGCTGGGCTTGCTGGCCAGAGAAGGGCTGATCAAGGAAGAAGCCGACAACGGTGAAGCCATCGCCGACATCACCCGCGAACCGCTGGAGTACCCGGCCAGCCGCGCGCAACGCCTGCAGGCCCTGGCCCGTGGCGATGAAGGTTTCCTGCTGGCGCTGGGCTACTCGACCCAACGCGGTTACGGCCGCAACCACCCGTTTGCCGGGGAAATCCGCATCGGCGACGTGGAAGTGTGGATCGAGCCTGAAGAGCTGGGCTTCCCGATTGCCATTGGCGCCATCGAAGTCACCGAATGCGAGATGGTCAACCAGTTCGTCGGCTCCGGCAGCGAACCGGCGCAGTTCACACGCGGTTACGGCCTGGCCTTCGGGCACGCCGAGCGCAAGGCCATGGGCATGGCGCTGGTGGACCGCTCGTTGCGCGCCGAGGAATACGCCGAGGAAATCCAGTCCCCCGCGCAGCAGCAGGAATTCGTGCTGGCCCACTGCGACAACGTCGAGGCCGCTGGTTTCGTCTCGCACCTCAAGCTGCCGCACTACGTCGACTTCCAGTCCGAACTTGAACTGATCCGCAAACTGCGCAAGCCCTTCAACGGGCCGGCGCACGCCAAGGAGAACGGCCAATGAACGCCGCCACCCAACCCCGGCCCGCGCGGGACGAGGCTTACAACTTCGCCTACCTGGATGAACAGACCAAACGCATGATCCGCCGTGGCCTGCTCAAGGCCGTGGCGATCCCCGGTTATCAAGTGCCGTTCGGTGGCCGCGAAATGCCGCTGCCCTATGGCTGGGGCACCGGCGGCATGCAGCTGACGGCCGCGATTCTCGGCGCCGACGACGTGTTGAAAGTCACCGATCAGGGCGCCGACGACACCACCAACGCGGTGTCGATTCGCCGCTTTTTCGCCCGCACTGCAGGCGTTGCCACCACCGAGCGCACGCCTGACGCGACCATCATCCAGACCCGTCACCGGATTCCCGAAGTGCCCCTGCGTGCCGATCAGATCATGGTCTATCAGGTGCCCATTCCCGAGCCGCTGCGCTTCATCGAGCCGCTGGAAACCGAAACCCGGACCATGCACGCGCTCAACGATTACGGGGTGATGCACGTCAAGCTGTACGAAGACATCGCCACCTTCGGCCATATCGCCACGGCGTATGCGTACCCGGTCACGGTCAACGATCGCTATGTGATGGACCCGTCGCCGATTCCCAAATTCGACAACCCGAAACTGGACATGAGCCCGGCGCTGATGCTGTTCGGCGCCGGCCGCGAAAAGCGTCTGTACGCGGTGCCGCCGTACACCAAAGTCAGCAGCCTGGATTTTGAAGACCACCCGTTTGAAGTGCAGAAGTGGGAACACAGCTGCGCGATCTGCGGCAGCCACGACTCGTTCCTCGACGAACTGATTCTCGACGATCAGGGCACCCAGAGCTTCGTCTGTTCGGACACCGATTACTGCGCGCAACGCGTGCTTCACGGGGAGGGCGGCCAATGAATACGGTCCGTGCACTGAACGACGCGACGCCGATGGACCGTGCTACCGAGCGCGCCACCGACCGCGCGCAGCCGCTGCTCAAGGTCAGCGGCCTGGGCAAGTTGTATGGCCCGGACAAGGGCTGCCAGGACGTCAGTTTCGAGCTGTACCCCGGTGAGGTGCTGGGCATCGTCGGTGAGTCCGGTTCCGGCAAATCGACGCTGTTGTCGCTGCTCAGCGGCCGCTGCCCACCGGATGCCGGGCGCATCGATTACCGCCGCGCCGACGCCCGCAATGGCAACAGCGAGTGGCTTGACCTGTACAGCGCCAGCGAAGCCGAACGCCGCACCCTGCTGCGCACCGAATGGGGCTTTGTCGAGCAGAACCCCCGTGACGGCCTGCGCATGGCGGTCTCGGCGGGGGCCAATATCGGCGAGCGCCTGATGGCCCAGGGCGTGCGCAATTATCAGGCGCTGCGGGCGGCAGGGCTGGACTGGCTCAATCAGGTGGAAATCGACCCGGCGCGCATCGACGACCTGCCACGGACCTTTTCCGGCGGCATGCAACAGCGGCTGCAAGTGGCGCGCAATCTGGTGTCCGGCCCCCGTCTGGTGTTCATGGACGAACCCACGGGCGGCCTCGACGTGTCGGTGCAGGCACGGTTACTGGACCTGATGCGCGGCCTGGTGCGCGAACTCGATCTGGCGGTGGTCATCGTCACCCACGACCTGGCCGTGGCGCGCCTGCTGGCGGACCGGCTGATGGTGATGCGCCGTTCGCGGGTGGTGGAAACCGGCCTGACCGACCAGATCCTCGACGACCCACAACATCCGTACTCGCAGCTGCTGGTGTCCTCGGTCCTGCAACCGTGATCCGAACTTTGGGGTGCTTTTGATGAACATGCTGATCGAGGTCCGTGACCTCTCGAAAACCTTCACCCTGCACCAGCAGAACGGCGTGGTGCTCAACGTCCTGCGCGGCCTGAATTTCTCGGTGCGCGCCGGTGAATGCCTGGTGCTGCACGGCCAGTCCGGCGCGGGCAAAAGCACGCTGCTGCGCACGCTGTACGGCAACTACCTGCCCGCGGGCGGCAGCATTCGGGTTCAGCATCAAGGCCAATGGCTGGAACTGGTGGGCGCCGAACCCCGGCAAGTGTTGGCGGTGCGGCAGCAGACGCTGGGCTACGTCAGCCAGTTTCTGCGGGTGATCCCTCGGGTGTCGACGCTGGACGTGGTGATGGAACCGGCCATGGCCCGGGGCTGGGAACGCGCGGAGGCCAAGGCCCGCGCCGAACACCTGCTGGCGCGGCTGAACATCCCGCAGCGCCTGTGGCAGCTGGCGCCGGGGACCTTTTCCGGGGGCGAGCAACAGCGGGTCAATATCGCTCGCGGTTTCATGGTGCCGTGGCCGCTGATGCTGCTCGACGAACCCACCGCGTCCCTGGACGACACCAACCGCGAAGTGGTGCTTGAACTTATCAACGAAGCCAAGGCCGCCGGCGCCGCCGTGATCGGCATCTTCCACGACCGCCTGGCCCGTGAAGCCGTCGCCGACCGCCACCTGGACATGACCCCGGCCGCGCTGACCGCCAAGGAGTTGCTCGAATGCTGAACGAACAGATTCTGACCAATGCCCGCATCGTCACCGGCGACCGCATGTTCAACGGCACCGTGGTGCTGCGTGACGGCCTGATCAGCGAGGTCGACAGCGGCCTCAGCCGTTTGCCCCACGCCCAGAACCTGGGAGGCGATTACCTGCTGCCGGGGCTGGTGGAGCTGCACACCGACAACCTGGAAAAACACCTGAGCCCGCGCCCCGGCGTGGACTGGCCGTCGGCCTCGGCGGTGATGAGCCACGACGCGCAGATCATCGCGGCGGGCATCACCACCGTGTTCGACGCGCTGTCCATCGGCGACGTCAACCCCAAGGGCAAGCGCATGCAGCAGCTGCCGGGGATGATCGACGCCATCGCCAGGGCCAACGCCTCGGGCATGACCCGCGCCGAGCACCGCCTGCACCTGCGCTGCGAAGTCTGCCACCCGGACACCCTCAGCGTGTTCCGCGATCTGGTGGAGCAGCCGCTGGTGCAACTGGTGTCGGTGATGGACCACTCGCCGGGCCAGCGCCAGTTCGCCCTGGAATCCAAGTACCGCGAGTACTACATGGGCAAGTACCACCTGAGCGCGGCGCAGATGGACGAGTTCGTGGTGGAGCAGGTCGCCAACTCCAAGACCTACAGCGACCGTTACCGCAAGGCCATCGTCGACATCTGCCTGGCGCGCGGCCTGTCGGTGGCCAGTCACGATGACGCGACCCTGGCCCACGTGGAAGAATCGGCGGCCTACGGCATGTCCATCGCCGAGTTCCCGACCACCCTGGAAGCGGCCGAAGGTTGCCGCCGCCTGGGCATGAGCGTGTTGATGGGCGCGCCGAACATTGTGCGCGGCGGTTCGCACTCCGGGAACGTCGCGGCGGCCAGCCTCGCCAAAGAAGGGCTACTGGATATTCTGTCCAGCGACTATTATCCGGCGAGCCTGTTGCAGGCGGCGTTCGCGCTGGCCGCGCAATTGGACCAATCTGGTCAGGACGGCGGGCAGGACGCCGGTCTGGCGAAAGCCATGGACACGGTCAGTGGCGCGCCGGCCAGAGCTGCAGGCTTGAATGATCGCGGCGAAATCCGTGTCGGTCTGCGCGCCGACCTGATCCATGCCCGCAGCCATGTTCACAGCCACGGCACGCTGCCGGTGATCCAGCAGGTGTGGCGACAAGCGAAGAGGGTGTTTTGATGGCAGGCAGGTTGATCTATCTCATCGGACCGTCCGGTTCGGGCAAGGACAGCCTGCTGGACGCGGCGCGCGCACCCATGGCCGAGCGCGGCTGCCGGATCGTGCGCCGGGTCATTACCCGCTCGGCGGAGGCCAAGGGGGAGGCGGCCCAGGCGGTCAGCGTCGAGCAGTTCCTGACGCTGCAGGCTCAGGCCGCGTTTGCCCTGAGCTGGTTCGCCAATGGCCTGCATTACGGCATTCCGGTGGAGATCGACGCGTGGCTGGCGGACGGCCACGACGTGCTGATCAATGGCTCGCGCGGGCATTTGTCTCAAGCGCGCGAACGTTACCCGGACCTGCTGGCGGTGCTGTTGACCGTGGATCAGGCGGTGCTGCGTGAGCGCTTGCTGGCCCGGGGGCGGGAGTCGGTGGACGACATCGACGCGCGGCTGGCGCGCAATGCGCAGTTTGCCTCGGAGCTGATGGCCGGTGATGCGGGGCTGTTCCTGCTGGACAACTCCGGGCCCTTGACCGGCACCGTGGCGCGCTTGATTCACCGCATCGACCGGGAGCGGGCATGCGCCTGACCTTGCTCGGCACCGGCGATGCGCGCCAGGTGCCGGTCTACGGCTGCGAGTGCCCGGCGTGTCGGGCTGCGCACGCGGATGAGGGCAAGCAGCGATTGCCCTGTTGCGCCCTGGTGGAATGCGGCGACCAGCGCTGGTTGATCGACAGCGGCCTGACCGACCTCACCGAGCGGTTTGCGCCGGGCAGCCTGAGCGGGATTCTGCAAACCCACTACCACGCCGACCACGCCCAGGGGCTGCTGCATCTGCGCTGGGGGCAGGGCCTGGTGATCCCGGTGCACGGCCCGGCGGACCCCGAAGGGCTGGCCGATCTGTACAAGCATCCGGGGATACTGGATTTCAGCCAGCCGTTCCTGTCGTTCGAAACCCGCCTGTTGGGTGATTTGAGCGTCACGGCGCTGCCGCTGCTGCACTCCAGAATGACCCTGGGCTATCTGCTGCAAGGCGCCGGACGTCGTGTGGCGTACCTGACCGACACCGTGGGTGTTCCTGACGACACCCGCGCGCTTCTGCAGCAGCAGACGCTGGACGTGTTGATCCTCGACTGCTCGATGCCGCCGCAACCCCAGGCACCCCGCAACCACAACGACCTGAACCTGGCGCTGGTGATCATCGCTGACCTGAAGCCGCGTCAAGCCGTGCTCACCCATGTGGGGCATACGCTGGATGCGTGGCTGATGAGCGAACCGCGAACCTTGCCACCCAACGTGATCATCGCCCGCGACGGGATGGTGGTATAAACCTGTAGGAGCGCGCTTGCCCGCGATGGCGGTCTGTCAACGATAAATGCGTCGCCTGGCCCCCTCAATCGCGGGCAAGCGCGCTCCTACAATCTTCCTGCGTCACGAATGCTGCGTCTGGCGTGGGACCGCATTTTTCCGTGGGAGCGGACCTGTCCGCGAAGAGGCCTGAACCGCCAACGCAAGGCTCTAAAACAAGCACAATCCTTCAAGCGGCTTCGGCCATCAACGTCTAGGCTCAAGCGTTCTTGTTCGCCCATCCGTTCACCCACACGAGGACCGCTTCCCATGACCACCTTGACCCTGAAAGACGGCACCGAGTTTTTCTACAAAGACTGGGGCACCGGGCAACCCATCGTGTTCTCCCACGGCTGGCCGCTGGACGGCGATGCCTGGGACGCGCAGATGCTGTTCCTCGGTCAGAACGGCTACCGCGTCATCGCCCACGACCGTCGCGGTCACGGGCGTTCGGGCCAGACCTGGGACGGCAACGACATGGACACTTACGCCGACGACCTGGCGCAGCTGTTCGAGCACCTGGACCTGAGCGACGTGATCATGATCGGCCATTCCACCGGTGGCGGCGAAGTGGCGCGCTACATCGGCCGTCACGGCACCTCCCGCGTGGCCAAGGCGGTGTTGATCGGTGCCGTGCCGCCGATCATGCTCAAGACCGACGCCAACCCTGAAGGCTTGCCCATCGACGTCTTCGACGGCATTCGTGCGGGCGTCACCGCTGACCGTTCGCAATTTTTCAAGGACCTGGCGGTGCCGTTCTTTGGCTTCAACCGCGAAGGCGCGAAAGTCTCCCAGGGCGCCATCGATTCGTTCTGGGCCATCGGCATGCTGGGCGGCGTCAAGGCCGAGTACGACTGCATCAAGGCCTTCTCGGAAACCGACTTCACCGAGGACCTGAAAAAGATCGACGTGCCAACCTTGATCCTTCATGGCGACGAAGACCAGATCGTGCCTATCGTCGCTTCCGGCCTGAAAAGTCACGAACTGGTCCAGGGCTCGACCCTGCACATCGTCAAAGGCGGTTCCCACGGTATGTGCGCCGTGCAACCGGACGAGATCAACCAGATCCTGCTGGGCTTCCTCAAAGGCTGAGGCCATCTGAACATGCCCACGTTCCGCGTGGGCATGTCGCGCCACCTGCACCACACAACGACCGAATCAGGATCTTGCCGTGAACGCACCCTTGATCACCCAGCTGAGTCGCGACGACATCACCGCAACCCGCATGACCCACTCAGTGCCTGATCCGGAGCGGGTCATCGATATCCCGTGCGCGGATGCGTTTTCAATCATTGTGCAACTCCAGGATTTCTCGGATCACCGGCTCTGGCGCGGACAGCGCCTGAGTTACAGCGGCGGCTATCGGCAAGGCAGCGTGTCGCTGCCGTTCATGGGCGACGAGTTGCGTTGCCAGCACCGCACGGCCTACGACAACCTTCGGGTGAACATTCCCCGCCAGACGCTTGACCAACTGCAGGCCGAGCACGGCGGGGCGAAGGTCGACATGTTCCGCTACGAGCAAGGGGGCACCACAGATCCGGTGCTTTATCACCTGGCACACGCCATGCTGCCAGCACTGCAGCGTCCGGACATGGCCAATCGTTTGTTTGTCGATCACCTGTTGCTGGCGATGTGCGGGCACGCGTTGCAGCATTACGGCCGGGTACGACCCGCCTCGGGCAAGCCGTCAGCCAGCCTGACGCCGGTTCAACTGCGCCTGGCCAAGGAGTTGATCGCCAGCCAGTTGGGCAACGACTTGTCCGTGCAACGTATGGCGCAGGAATGCTCGCTGTCACGTAGCCACTTTTCCCGAGCGTTCAAACAGGCGACCGGCGTTGCGCCCCATACCTGGCTGCTGCACATGCGCGTCGAGCGCGCCAAGGCCATGCTGCTGGAGCAGCCCTTGATTCCGATGGCACGCGTGGCGCTGGAATGCGGTTTTGCCGACCAGCCGCACCTGACCCGGATTTTTACCCGTCATGTCGGTCAGACCCCCAGGGCCTGGCGCACAGGCCAGCAACGCCTGGTGTTCCTGCCGATTTGACGCTTGGTACACGTGGGGTGCGGACTGTCCCGGAGGCTGACTGCCGGGTTGGCGACAGGCCGCGCGCAGCACATTCGTCCAAGCCGCACCCGGCAGCGTTGTGTTCAGCTGGCACGCCAAATGCTTCAGAGGCTTTTCTCATCGCTGATCCCGGAACCCCTCCATGAACCGAAATGACCTGCGCCGCGTCGACATGAACCTGCTGGTGATCTTCGAAGCGCTGATGTTCGAACGCAACCTGACCCGCGTTGCGGAAAAGCTGTTCATGGGCCAGCCCGCCATCAGTGCGGCGCTGGCGCGGTTGCGGGACTTGTTCGACGACCCGCTGCTGCTGCGCAACGGCCGAGCGATGGAGCCCACTGCGCGGGCGCTGGCGATTCTCAAGGAACTGCAGCCGGCGCTGGACACCATTTCCGGGGCGGTCAGCCGGGCCAAGGAATTCGACCCGGCCAGCAGCTGTGACGTGTTCCGCATCGGCCTGTCGGATGACGCCGAATTCGGCCTGTTTCCGCCGTTGCTGACGCAGCTGCGGGAGGAGGCGCCGGGCATCATTGTGGTGGTGCGTCGGGCAAATTTCCTGTTGATGCCGGCGCTGCTGGCCTCCGGTGAAATCTCCGTGGGCATCAGCTACACCACCGAGCTGCCGGCCAACGCCAAGCGCAAGAAGCTGCGGGACATCGGGGTCAAGGTGCTGCGTGGCGACCAGCGCCCTGGCGAGCTGACGCTGGACGATTACTGCGCACGGCCGCACACCATGGTCTCGTTTTCCGGGGACTTGAGCGGCAACATCGACCTGGACCTGGCCAAGGTCGGACGGGCGAGAAGGGTGGTGGTGGCGGTGCCGCAGTTCAGCGGCTTGCGCCAGTTGCTGGCCGGCACCGAACTGATCGCCACCGTCCCCGATTACGCCGCCTGCGCCCTGGTGGAAGGCGGCGCACTACGGGCCGAAGACCCACCGTTCCCGATCGAGCCGGCCGAGCTGTCGATGGTCTGGAGCGGCGTCCACGACAACGACCCCGCCGAACGCTGGCTGCGTGCGCGCATCACCCGGTTTATGTCCCAGGAAACCCGGCCTATGCCGTGAGGGGCATCACCCACACCCTGTGCCAGGTTTGTATCAAGCCCGGAGATCAGCAGCGCCGCACCTTCACAGTGGGAGCGGACCTGTCCGCGAAGGCATTCTGCCCGGCGCTTAAGATGCATGAGCTGTACGGGCCTCTTCGCGGACAGGTCCGCTCCCACGGGTTTTGTGTCAGGCGTCGAATCTGCCGCAACCGCTGGACACCGCCGCCCTCCAGCCCGGCATGTGATCGTGCCCACGCAGAGAGTGGGAACAATCATCACCCACGTCAGAGCACACCTGTTCAATAACCGTTTTCCGACTATCGTCAAGATGGCATCGATCACTGCAGGAGCACCTGGTTATGCCCGATTCCCTGATTGAAGAAATGGACACTTCCCCCACCTCCGCGTTGGCAGCGGACGAGGTGGTCACGCTGGTGGTCAAGCACCGGATCAAGCAGGGGCAGGAGGTTCACTACGAGGCCTGGCTGCGTCGCACGGTGTCCATCGCCGCCGCTTATCCGGGCCATTTGGGCGTCGATGTCATTCGCGGCACTTCCGCCGGGCTGCACCTGTTTACCTGTGTCCTGCGTTACCGCTCCCTCGATGCGCTGCAAAGCTGGCTCGATTCCGCGCAGCGTCGGGCGCTGGTGGCGGAGGCCACGCCGATGCTGGCCGATGGCGACGTCACTCAGATCGAGCGCCACCACGAATTCTGGTTTGTCCCGCCCACCGACACGCCGCCACCGCCGCGCTGGAAGCAGGCCGTGCTGACCTTCTGCGTCATCTGCCCGCTGACCTTGCTGATCCCGCTGCTCTGGCAACCGGTGTTCAAACTGCACGCGCTGCTGAGCAATTACGTGATCAGCACCGCGCTGGTCACCGTGACCATCGTGCTGCTGGTGGTGTACCTGCTGATGCCGTTTGCTTCCCGACTCGCCGCGCCCTGGCTCAACGGCAAGCCGGCAGGTTGAACCTGCTCAATCCTCTGTCCAAGGAACTGCGATGAACGTCGATCTGATTCTCTTCAACGGCAACTTCCACACGGTTGATCACGAAAAACCTACAGCCAGCGCGGTCGGCGTGTCCGGTGGCAAATTCGTTGCGGTGGGCAGCGACGCCGAGGTCATGGCCCTGCGCGGCAACGCCACGCAGATCATCGACCTGCACACGCGCACGGTGATTCCCGGCCTCAACGACTCGCACCTGCACCTGATCCGTGGCGGGCTGAACTACAACCTCGAACTGCGCTGGGAAGGCGTACCGTCTCTCGCCGATGCGCTGCGCATGCTCAAGGCCCAGGCCGAGCGCACGCCGACCCCGCAATGGGTGCGTGTGGTGGGTGGCTGGAACGAATTCCAGTTCGCCGAAAAACGCATGCCGACCCTGGAAGAACTCAATCAGGCCGCCCCCGACACCCCGGTGTTCGTGCTGCATTTGTACGACCGCGCGCTGCTCAACCGCGCCGCGCTGCGGGTGGCCGGTTACACCCGCGACACGCCGAACCCGCCCGGTGGCGAGATCGTGCGCGACAGCAACGGCGACCCCACCGGCATGCTGGTGGCCAAGCCCAACGCGATGATCCTGTACGCGACCCTGGCCAAGGGGCCGAAGCTGCCACTGGAATACCAGGTCAACTCCACCCGCCAGTTCATGCGCGAACTGAACCGCCTGGGGGTCACCAGCGCCATTGATGCCGGCGGCGGTTTCCAGAATTATCCCGACGACTACGCGGTGATCGAGCAACTGGCCAAGGACAAACAACTCAGCGTGCGCATCGCCTACAACCTGTTCACCCAGAAGCCCAAGGAAGAGCTCACCGATTTCAAAAACTGGACCAGCACCGTGACCCTGCACCAGGGCGATGACTTTCTGCGGCACAACGGGGCAGGGGAGATGCTGACCTTCTCGGCCGCCGACTTCGAAGACTTCCTCGAACCGCGTCCTGACTTGCCAGCCGGCATGGAGCAGGACCTGGAACCGGTGGTGCGCCATCTGGTGGAGCACCGCTGGCCGTTTCGCTTGCACGCCACCTACGACGAATCCATCTCGCGCATGCTGGACGTGTTCGAGAAGGTCAATCGCGAGATCCCGTTCAACGGCATCCCGTGGTTTTTCGATCACTGCGAAACCATCACTCCGAAAAATATCGAGCGCGTGAAGGCATTGGGCGGCGGCATCGCGATTCAGGACCGCATGGCCTTTCAGGGCGAGTATTTCGTCGAGCGTTACGGCGCCAAGGCGGGGGAACACACGCCGCCGATCAAACGCATGCTGGCCGAAGGCGTGCCGGTGGGCGCGGGCACCGACGCCACCCGCGTGTCCAGCTACAACCCGTGGACCTCGCTGTACTGGATGGTCAGCGGCCGTACGGTGGGCGGTCTTGAGTTGTACCCGGAAGGCTTGTCCCGGGCCACGGCGCTGGAGCTGTACACCCGGGGCAGCGCCTGGTTTTCGTCGGAGCAGGGCAAGAAGGGCCAGATCAAGGTCGGCCAGTTGGCGGACATGGTGGCACTGTCCGCTGATTTCTTCAGCGTCGAGGAAGACGCCATCAAGTGGATCGAATCGGTGCTGACCGTCGTCGACGGCAAGGTGGTGTACGGCAGCGCCGAGTTCGATGACTTGTCGCCGCCCACCTTGCCGGTCATGCCGGACTGGTCGCCGGTGGCCAGGGTGCCGGGTCACTGGCGGCCGAATGCGCCCATGGCCGCCAGCGTTCACCAGTGCGCCGGGGCGTGCACGGTGCATGCCCACAGCCACGAACGCGCCCGGCTGTCCAACGTGCCGGTCAGCGATTTCCAGGGTTTCTGGGGCGCGTTCGGCTGTTCCTGTTTCGCGTTCTGACCGGTCGGCGCACCTCGTCGGCCTTATGACCTGTGTCTTTCCTAAAAGGAGTCAACCATGAGCACCCCCTACAAGCGTTTGAACAAAGATGATGCCGTTGTCCTGCTGGTCGATCACCAGACCGGCCTGATCTCGCTGGTGCAGGATTTCTCGCCCAACGAATTCAAGAACAACGTGCTGGCCCTGGCCGACGTGGCGAAGTTCTTCAACCTGCCGACCATCCTCACCACCAGTTTTGACAAAGGCCCCAACGGCCCGTTGGTGCCGGAACTCAAGGAGCTGTTCCCGGATGCGCCTTTCATTCAACGCCCGGGGCAGATCAATGCCTGGGACAACGCCGACTTCGTCAAGGCGATCAAGGACACCGGCCGCAAGCAAATCATCATCGCCGGCGTGGTGACCGACGTCTGCGTGGCGTTCCCGACCCTGTGCGCGCTGGAAGAGGGCTATGAAGTGTTCGTGGTCACCGATGCGTCGGGTACGTTCAACGAGACGGTTCAGCAGGCGGCCTGGTCGCGGATGACTGCCGCCGGCGCGCAGATGACCAACTGGTTCTCGGTGGCCTGCGAGCTGCAAGTGGACTGGCGCAACGACATGGAAGGCCTGGCCAACCTGCTGTCGCCGCGCATCCCCAACTATCGCAACCTGATGAACAGCTACTCGGCGCTGACTGCCAAGTAACGCCGTGTCTGATTGTTAGCCGCTCATGACGCGCCGCGTCGATCAGTATTCTGGCGTGAGGTGTTCGTAGACTGACCCACCGTCATCGCGGGCAAGCGCGCTCCTGCAGGGATTTTGAGGCCTTCAGGAAACCTGTGGGAGGGCGCTTGCTCGCGATGGCATGCTTCCTTCTCGCAGATGCATTGACTGACACACCGCTGTCGCGAGCAAGCGCCCTCCCTCAGGTTCACGGCGCGGCCACGGCTGCGCGCGACGCGCTGATCATCCAGCGGGAACTGCCGCAAGGTTTCATGGCCTCACGTCACTCGGGCGGCGTATCGTGCGGGTCTGTTCGTGTCCTAGTCGCTTTCGCGGTCAAGGGCACACCTGGTCCGAGATCGGCGACTCCGCCGTCCCACCGTCACACCTTTCTGGAGAGTTCCCATGGCTACTGCATCTGCAACCCTCAATCTGCCGGTATCCGCCGACACCGTCTGGCAATTGGTCGGCGGCTTTCTGTCCCTGCCGGACTGGCTGCCCTTCATCGCCAGCAGCGAGCCTGCCGAAGGCGGTCGCGTTCGCAAGCTGACCACCGAAGATGGCGCGTCGATCACCGAACGCCTGGAGTCCTTCGACAACCAGGCGCGGACCTACAGCTACTCCATCACCGAAGGACCGTTCCCGATCTCAGAGTACCTGGCAACGCTGCAGGTCACGGCCGTTGGCGACAACCAGACGCAGGTCACCTGGTCAGGCCGCTTTACCCCCAATGGCGTGTCTGACGCTGAAGTCACTGCCTTGTTCCAGGGCATTTACGACGGCGGGCTGGAAGCGCTGAAAGCGAACTTCTGAGGTGGCCCGTTCAACGCCTTACGAATAGGCGCAACGTAGATCCTGTGGGAGCGGACCTGTCCGCGAAGAGGCCGGTATGAACCCTAGAAATCGTCGCCCGGCCGACAGTCTTCGCGGACAGGTCCGCTCCCACGGGTCATGCATCGTCCGTTAACTCACTAGATCGTTCCTTACGCTCCGCGTGTGAATGGCTCCCTGGACGCCCCGCGTCCCATGACGAGCCCGCAGGACATTAAATTTTCCGAAACGGGCTGTAATACAATACGATTGCCGTGCGTGCCGCCCGTGATGAGGATCGGCGCGCTTGATCAGGTGATGGCCCGTGGGGCGTCGCAGCAATGAAGTACAGCTCTCAGGGAATTTCACATGAAAGTATTACGCCAGGCGTCTTCCTTGCGGCATCAGGTGCAGGATGCGCTGCGCAACGAAATCATCTCCGGCCGTTTCAAACCCGGCGACCGGCTGGTGGAGCAGCAGCTCTACACCGCGCTGGACGTCAGCCGCACGTCACTGCGCGAAGCGTTGCGTCAGCTGGAAGCCGAAGGGTTGGTGGAGCAGGTGCCCCATCGCGGGGCCTATGTGGCGTCGGTGGATGCCAAGGACGCGATTCAGATCTACGACGTGCGCGGCGCGCTGGAAGTGCTCGCCGTGCGCAATTTTGTGCGTTACGCCAGTGATGAAGACGTGGCCGAGCTGGCAGAAGTCTTCGACGAATTCGAGCTGCAATCACGCACCTCGAAAGTCGACGGCACCACCTTGCTGGACATCAAACGACGCTTTTATAACGTGCTGCTGGACATCGAGCAGAGCCGGGTGGTCGGCGGCATGCTGGAGCAATTGAACAACCGCGTCAGTCTGTTGCGCGCACTGTCTCTGGGGCGGGAAGGGCGCATGGTGCACACCCTGGCCGAGCTGAAGGAAATCGTGCGGATGATCCAGCTGCGCGACGAAACCGGCGCCTGTGCCGCCGCGCTGCTGCACGTCGAAAATGCCTCGAAGAACGTGTTGGAGTTGTTGGCGTTGAATGCTCACTCAACCCTCTGAATTCACGCGCACTCTGTAGGAGCTGACGAGCCCGAGCGAGGCTGCGATGCGGTACACCTGACACACCGCAATCGCAGCCTCCCGTTGGTCGTCAGCTCCTACATTTACCGCGTCGATCCTTCACTCAAGCCTCTGGCGAATACGCTGTCGACAACAAGAACTGGTTTTCGATGCGTTGCACGATAATCGCTTGGGCTTCGCTGGCTGCGCGTTTGGCGATCCACTCGGCGTCGCTCTGGAAGGCGTTCCACTTGGTTTCCCGGTCGGCCAGGCTGTCCCATTTGAGCATGTAGGTCAGGGTCTGGTTGCTCTCGCCGGTGAGCGAGGTCCAGAAGCCGATCGGCTCGATCCCGTATTTTTCGAAGAATCCCAACGTCGTACTGGTGAAGCGCTCGTGCAGCGCCGGCAGGCGGCCGGGTGCGCAGTGGTAAATACGTAGCTCAACGATCATGTCCAACTCCTCAATGCAGTGCCGATGATGAAATAGGCGAACTAGCCTATTGACCGATTGTATGACAGTCCTATAGTTTTGTGGCAACTGCTGGCGTGCACCGAGCAGAAAAAACCACCGGTGCCGCCGTGAACCCGCTGATGACAAAAACAATAGGGCACGATAATGACTCAACCACAACGGATTGGCTTCATCGGGCTGGGCATGATGGGCCTGCCGATGACCACCTGCCTGAGCAAGGCCGGCTTCGAGCTGTTCCTGTCGGACGCCGATGCCGGGCGCTTGCAGGACATCCAGGCCACCCTCGGCGCCAACGCGCTCACCCCTGAAAACGCCAACACCCTCGATGTATTGATCACCATGCTGCCCAACTCCGGCATCGTGGAAAGCGTGCTGCTGGGCGCAGACGGCCAATCGGGCTGGGCCGCGTCATTGGCCGCTGGCACCGTGGTCATGGACATGAGTTCTTCCGAGCCTGCACGCTCCCGCGCCTTGGGTGAAAAACTCGCTGCCCTTGGCCTCACGTATCTCGACGCACCCGTGTCGGGCGGCGTGAAGCGTGCGGTGGATGGCAGCCTGGCGATTCTGGTGGGCGGCGACCCGGCCGTGATGCAGCGCTGCCAGGCCGTACTCGACGCCATGGGCAAAAACATCCTGCACATCGGCGATGCCGGCGCCGGCCATGCGGCCAAGGCCCTGAACAACTTCGTCTCGGCGGCGGGCCTCATGGCCACCGTCGAGGCGCTGCACGTGGCCAAGCGCTTCGGCATCGACCCCGGCGTCATGGTCGATGTGCTCAACGCTTCCAGCGGCGGCAGCAACACCTCGCTGAACAAAGCCAGGCAATTCATGCTCAGCGGCACTTTCGGCTCCGGGTTCTCGATGCAACTGATGAACAAGGACTTGAAGATCGCCAAGGGCCTGGCCGACGGTCTGGATTACCCGCTGACGTTCGGCCAGCGCGCGATTCAGGTCTGGGACGAGGTGGCGCAGGGTGCCACGCCCACCACCGACCACACCGAGATGTACCGGATGCTGGCCAAAGAAGGCGAGTAACGCCGCCATCCCGCCTGATCCACCAGGGAGCACATCGCATGTCCCGAGCAGACAGTTTTTACATCGATGGACACTGGGTCGCACCTCACGCGCCGGCCTGGTTTGACGTGATCGACCCCGCCACTGAACAGGTGATCGACCGCCTGGCCCTGGGCGATGCCAGCGACGTGGACCGCGCCGTCGCCGCCGCCCGCAAGGCGTTGCCCGCGTATGCGCAGACCAGCGTCAAACAGCGCATTGATCTGCTGCGGCGGATCGTCTCGATCTACCACCGCCGCCAGGAAGAGTTCGCCCAGGCCATGCGCCAGGAAATGGGCTCGCCCATCAGCGCCTCGCGCAATTTTCAGGTGCCCCGGGGCTGGCTGCACCTTAACCAGCTGGTGGAAGTGCTTGAGCGTTTCGCCTTCGAGCAGCCCCAGGGCAGGACCGTGCTGCGCTACGAACCGGTTGGCGTCTGCGGGCTGATCACGCCGTGGAACTGGCCGATCAACCAGATCGTGGTCAAGGTCGGCCCGGCGCTGGCGGCCGGTTGCACCATGGTTCTCAAGCCCAGCGAGTATTCGCCGCTCAGCAGCCTGTTGTTCGCCGAGGTGCTGGACGAAGCCGGGGTGCCGGCGGGCGTGTTCAACCTGGTCAACGGCGATGGCCCCGGCGTGGGCGCGGCGTTATCGGCGCACCCGGACATCGACATGCTGTCGTTCACCGGCTCGACCCGGGCCGGGGTGCAGGTGGCCAGATCCGCCGCGGACACGGTCAAGCGCGTGGCCCAGGAACTGGGCGGCAAGTCGGCTAATATCCTGCTGGACGACGTCAATCTGCAGGACGCCGTGACCCGTGGCGTGGCGGCGTGCTTCACCAACAGCGGGCAGTCGTGTTCGATTCCGACACGGATGCTGGTCCCCCGCAGCCTGATGAGTGACGCCGCGCAGATCGCCCGGCACGCTGCCGAAGCCTTCACCGTCGGCGCCACGGACGATGAATCGACCCAGCTCGGGCCTTTGGTCAACCGCGCGCAATTTCGCCGGGTGCAGGCGCTGATTCAACAGGGCATCGATGAAGGTGCGCAGCTGGTCACCGGCGGCGTCGGCAAGCCGGAAGGGCTGCATCAGGGCTACTTCGTCAAGCCGACGGTGTTCGCCAACGTCACGCCGGGGATGAGCATCGCCCAGGAAGAAATCTTCGGCCCGGTGCTGTCGATGATCGCCTACGACAGCGAATCCGAGGCCATCGACATCGCCAACGGCACGCCGTACGGGCTGGCGGCGTACGTGCAATCGGCCGATCAACAGCGGGCCCGCCGTGTCGCTCGCGCCTTGCAGGCCGGCAGTGTGCATTTGAACTACCCGCCAGCGGATTTTTCCGCACCGTTCGGCGGCTACAAGCGCTCCGGCAACGGCCGCGAGTGGGGCGAGTTCGGACTGCGGGAGTACCTCGAAGTGAAAGCCATGGTGGGGTACGGCGATTGAGGCAAGTACCCCGGCGCCGGGCATTGCACAAAAAAATTTGGGTGTAACGACTGTATGACAATCAGTCGATCTTACGTAAAAGTGGAGATGAAGATGGACGACAACGAACGCTTCAATCAGGGCTTTAACAACCGCAAGGAAGTGCTGGGCGACCGCCACGTGGAGAAATCCTGGGCTGCGGCCGACGACTTCAACCGGCCGATGCAAAAGCTGGTCACCGAAGTCTGCTGGGGTGAAATCTGGGGTGACGCGACGTTGCCCTTCAAGACCAGGAGCATCATTAATCTTGCGATGCTCACCGCCCTCAGCCAGCACCATGAACTGGGCGTGCATGTGCGCGGCGCCCTGCGTAACGGCGTCACCAAAGACGAGATCCGCGCGGTGCTGATGCAGGCCTCGGTCTACTGCGGCGTGCCGTTGGGGTTGGCGGCGTTCCGGGTCGCGTCCGAGGCGATCAAGGCCTACGAAGCGGAAGTCGCGGCCGACTGACATAACCACACCTGCACACACTTGCCGTTCAACAATAATTATAAGGAACCGTCATGAGCACCATTGCCCAGGCCAGACCGCTGGCCGAGACCGATCAGTCGATCGAGAAGAAAAGAAGAAACGCTATCAAGGGCGCGTTCTTCTCCGAATACATCGATATGTTCGACATTTACCTGCCGGTCGTCGTGCTGTCCCCGGTGTTGTTCTTCTTCCAGCCAGCCCAGCTGTCGCCGGGCATGGCCGCGATTCTCGCTTCCCTGGTGTTCATCACCACGCTGCTGGGACGGCCCATCGGGGCATTGCTGTTCGGCATGATCGCCGACAAGACCGGGCGGCGCATGGCGTCGATCTACTCGGTGTCGGGCTTCGGGATCGTGACGCTGCTGATTGCCTTGCTGCCCGGCTACGAAACCATCGGCATCGCCTCGTACTGGCTGCTGGTGATTCTGCGCTTCGTCGACGGGATATTCCTCGGCGGCGGCTACACCGGCGCCATGCCACTGGCCATCGAGTACTCGAAAAAGCACCAGCGCGGCTTCGTCGGCGGCCTGATCATCGCCGGGTTCCCGCTGGCTTACGTCAGCATCAACCTGGTGGCGATGCTGATGTTCATGCTGTTTCCACTGGACGGTCCGGGTTCGCCGTACGTGCAGTGGGGCTGGCGGATTCCGTTCGTGATCGGCGCGGTACTGGCCGGGGTGCTGGCGCTGTACTACGTGTTCGCGGTCTCGGAATCGGAAATCTGGGAAGAAGACGCCGAGAAAAAGCCCCGGGAAAAACTGCCCCTGACCGACCTGCTCAAGGGCAAAAGCGGGCGCAACCTGCTGCAGGTGCTGCTGATGATGACCGGGTTCTGGCTGACCCAGAACATCATCACCATCTTCCTGCCCACCGGTTTGCTGGTGAACATCCTGCACCTCTCCGGGTTGCAAGTGACCGGCACGCTGCTGATCTGCTACTCGGTGCTGTTCTTCACCTACATCGGCTCGGGGATCATCGGCCAGAAAATCGGCCGCCGGCGTTTCTTCCTGACCCTCGGCCCGATCATCGCCACCGTGGGCGCCGGCATCATGTACGTGCTGGCCAACGTGCCGGGGCTGTCGCTGCCGGTGGTCATGACCCTGGTCTGCCTGATGTCGGTGCTGGTGACCTCGCCGTGGGGCGTGATCGTGACCTACATTAACGAGCGCTTTGTCACCGATGTGCGCGCCACCGGTTTCGGCGTTGGTTTCAGCCTGTCGGTGATCATCCCTTCGTTCTACGCGTTTTACATGGCCTGGCTGGGTCAGATCATTCCGTTCAGCGTGACGCCTGCGGTGCTGCTGGTGATTGGCGGCGTGATCGCGACGATTGGCGCGTACATGGGCCCGGAAACCAAAGACGTGGATTTCTGATGCGCGACCTCTATGGCGCGCGGCACACAGGAGAACAGTTGTGACGAACCAAACCATTGGCTTCATCGGCCTGGGCAACATGGGTGGCCGCATGACGCGCTGCCTGGTGGACGCGGGCCTCAACGTGATCGGCTACGACACCGACGCTGCGCGGGTGAAAACCGCAGGCGCGCAAGTGGCCGAATCCATCGCCACGGTGGCGGCCGAGTCCGGCGTGATTCTGCTGTCGCTACCGGACAGCAAGGTGGTCGAGGCGGTGGTCGAGGGCAGCGACGGTTTGCTGCGCCATTGCCGCGAGGGTCAGATCGTCGTTGACCTGAGCACCGCGGCGACGCGTTCGACGGTGCGCCTGCACGGCCTGTTCGCCGAGCGCGGTGTGCAGTACGTCGACGCCGGGATTTCCGGTGGCGCAGCGGCGGCGGAAAAGGGCGCCCTGACCCTGATGGTGGGCGGCGATGCGGCCACGGTCACCGCGCTGGACTGGGTGTTCGCGCCCATCGCCAGCAAGGTCTTCCGCATGGGCGATAGCGGCGCCGGGCACACCACCAAGACCCTGAACAACTTCCTCAATGCGGTGAGTCTGGCGGCCACCGCCGAGGTGATGGTTGCCGGCAAGAAAGCCGGGCTCGATCTGCACCAGTTGCTGGACGTGCTCAACAGCAGCAGCGGGGTCAATTTCGCCACGCAGAAGCGCTTTCCGTACATCGTCGAGGGCGATTACCTGGAGGGCGGGCTGACCGGCAAATTGATGAACAAAGACGTGGTGCTCTACATCGACCGTCTGCGGGAACTGGGCGTCGCGTCGCTCAACGCCTCCGGGCCGCTGGCGAGCTTCGGCTTGCAGGTGGCGCTGGGTTACGGCGATCAGATCAGCAACAAAGTCGTGGACGCCATCGGCGATATGTCGGGCGGCGTGCGGCTTCACGAACCCTATACAGGAGACAAGGCATGAAGGTTATTCACGGCAGCGCCCCGAGCGAAATGTCCGAGCAGCGCAGTGCAACGTTCACCGGCGTGGTCTGGGCCGACCCGGTGATGTCGAGCACCGACGGCGTGGCCATCAATAACGTGGCGTTCAACCCTGGGGCGCGTACGTTCTGGCACTTTCACGAAGTAGGGCAGGTGCTCTACGTCACGGCGGGCAGCGGCTGGATCTGTCTGGAAGGCCAGGAGCCCCAGGTGATCCGCCAGGGCGACACGGTGTGGATCGGCCCCAACGAACGGCACTGGCACGGCGCCAATACCGAGCATTTTATGGTCCACACCGCCACCTCCATCGGCAAAACCGTGTGGCAGGAAGAAGTGGCCGAACAGGATTATTTGCGCGCGGTGCGGTGAGCACCCCGGGCCGACGCGGACCTCTGTAGGAGCTGACGAGCCCGTGCGAGGCTGCGAAGCGGTTCACCTGACACACCGCAATCGCAGCCTCGCACGGGCTCGTCAGCTCCTACACGGTCATTGTCGTTCCACATCATGCGTCAAGAGGTAAACCCAATGAACCTCACACCAAAACAACAACACGCCAAAAACGCCTTCGAACGCAGCGGCAGTACCTGGAACCCGGCATGGGACAGCCTGCTGCGGCTGGACCCCGGCTTTGTCGAGGCTTATGCCGGTTTCGCTGCCGTGCCATGGCAAAAAAACCATCTGGAAAACAAGGTCAAGGCCTTCATCGGCATTGCGGCCTGTGCGGCGGCAACGCACCTGTTTCAGCCCGGCATCCAGGAACACCTGCGCATCGCCATCGCCCACGGCGCCACCCGCGCGGAATTGACCGAAGTGCTGGAATTGATCAGCACCGTTGGCATCCACGCGTCCAACGTCGGCGTGCCGGTGCTGCTGGAAGTGCTGGAAGAAGAGGGCCTGCGCGACGGCCCGCAGCCACTGGATGCCCGGCGCGAGACCCTGAAAGCCAGCTTCATCGAAAACCGCGGCTACTGGCATTCATCGTGGGAAGGCCTGCTGGAACTGGACCCCGAACTGTTCGAGGCCTACGTCGAGTTTTCCTCCGTTCCCTGGCGCACCGGCGTGCTGTCGCCGCTGGTCAAGGAGCTGATGTATTGCGCCTTCGACGCCGCCGCGACGCACCTCTACGTGCCGGGCCTGAAACTGCACATGCGCAACGCCCTGCGCTACGGCGGCAGCAAAGAACAGCTGATGGAAATGCTGGAAATCGTCAGCGTCATCGGCATTCACGGCGCGCTGGTGGCGGCGCCGATGCTGGAGCAGGCGCTGGGCGAGTCTGTCAGTCAGCCTTCCTGAACAACCGGAGTCGACATGAACAACAACAACCCGACTGCAGTAAAACCGAACTGGGTTAACCCCGAGGTGATTGTGGTGCGCTACGGCACCCGGCAGACCACCAAAGGCGAATGCTACTACAACTATGGTGCGTACCGGGAACCGGACGCCGCGCTGACCATGGATTACTTTTTCTGGATCTTCCGCACCGACGACCAGGTCATCGTCATCGACACCGGTTTCAGCCCGGAAGCGGCCATCGCGCGCAAGCGTCAGCCGGTGGTCAAGCCTGCCGATGCGCTGGCGCGGCTGGGCATCGATCCGGCGCAGGTGAAGCTGTTGGTGCTGACCCACGCCCATTACGATCACGCCGGGAATGTGGGCTTGTACCCCAACGCCGAGATCGTGATGTCGCGCCGGGAATTCGAGTTCTGGGGCACGGACATGGGCAAGCGCCCGCAGTACGCCCATCACATCGATCCACTGGACATCGAACGCATCCAGGCGCTGGCGGACGCCGGTCGCATTACCCTGCTGGACGGGCCGCGCAACACGCTGATCCCCGGCATCGAACTGCACGAGATCGGCGGCCACACGCCGGGGCAACTGGCGGTGGTGGTGGAGATGCCGGAAGGCCCGGTGATCCTTGCCTCCGACGCGGTGCACTACTACGAGGAGTTCGAGCTGGATCGGCCGTTCGCCGTGCTCGACCGGCTCTCCGACATGTACCAGGGCTACGAGAAGATACGCGAGTGGCTGCAGCGTCCGGGCGCGTTGATGATTCCCGGCCATGACCCGGAAGTGATGAAGCGCTTTGCTCCGGTGGACCCGGCGGATCCATCGATCGCCGTGCGCATTGATGCCTCGGGGGCGGGGGTATGAGGGGTAAGCGGGCGCTGATCACGGGATCGTCCGACGGCCTCGGTCTGGCGATGGCGTCGGGCCTGGCGGCGGCGGGGTGTGACGTGGTGCTTCATGGGCTGGAATCGCTGGCCGACATGCGCGAGACCTGCGAGGACCTGACGCGGCGATACGGCGTGTCCGCGAGCTATGTGCGGGCCGACCTGGCGCAGGCCGAGGGGGTCGAGGCAATGATGGACGCGGCGGGGGCGATTGATGTGCTGGTCAACAACGCCGTGGTCCGGCACTTTGCGCCGATTGAGGCGTTCCCGTTGGAGCGCTGGGATCAGGCATTGGCGGTGAACCTCACGGCGGTGTTCCGCGCGGTGCAACTGAGCCTGCCTGGCATGCGTGCCCGGGGCTGGGGGCGGATTTTCAATCTGTCCTCGGCGTATGGCTCGCGGGCCATTGCCAACCGTATCGACTACGTCACGACCAAGACCGCGCTGCTGGGCTTCACCCGCGCCGTCGCCCTCGAAACCCAGGGGCAGGGCATCACCTGCAACGCGGTGTGCCCCGGCTCCACGTTGACCCCGAATATCGAAGCGCGGCTGACCGAATTGATGGCCCGCAAACAGCTGGACCGTGACGCCGCCACCCGTGAGTTTCTGGTGGGCAAACAGGGCACCGGACGGTTCGTGGAAGCGCGGCATGTGGCGGATTTGATCGTGTTCCTGTGCAGCGAATCCGCCGCCTCCATCACCGGCGCGACCTTGCCGGTGGATGATGGGTGGTTGGCGGGGTGAGCGTTCATGCACCTGCATGTACGTTGCAACACGCCACACCGGGACACTGTTGGAGCGAGGCTTGCCCGCGAAGCGATGTGTCAGGCGATGCAGATGCAGCGGATGCACCGGCCTCTTCGCGAGCAAGCGCCCTCCCACCATGATTGCGGGTGTCGGGCTAATTCCGGTCGAACACAAAACCTGTGGGAGGGAGCTTGCTCGCGAAGCGCCAATAATCACAACAACGGAGTCACCATGAGTTCACCCGCTGTCACCCGCCCGCTCTGCGAATTCATCGCGCGCACGACCTGGGCCGACATTCCGCCCGTTGTCCGCCATGACGCCAAGCGCGCGCTGATCAATTACTTCGCCGTGGCACTGGCGGGCTGCAATGACCCCGACGTGGACAAAGCCGCCAGACTGTTCCAGCGCTTCAACGCCGGAAACTCGGCCCATGTCATCGGCCGATCAGACGCCACCGACATGCTCAACGCCGCGTCGCTCAACGCCATGAGCGCCAACGTCTTCGACTTCGACGACACCCACATCCCCACCATAATCCACCCGACTGCTCCGGTGGCTGCGGCCTTGTTCGCCCTGGCCGAAACCCAGCCTATGTCCGGCGAACAGTTTCTGCTGGCGTTCGTCCTGGGCGTCGAGGTCGAGTGCCGCCTGGGCATGGCCATCTCGCCGGAGCACTACCGCCGCGGCTGGCACATCACCTCCACGTGCGGCGTATTCGGCGCGGCCGCTGCCGTCGGCAAAGCCCTGAAACTGCCAACACAACAACTGGAATGGGCCATGGGCAACGCCAGCGCCCAAGCCTCCGGCCTGGTGGAAACCCTGGGCAGCGCGTCGAAAAGCCTCGGCGTTGGCAACGCGGCGCGCAACGGTCTGCTCTCGGCATTGCTGGCGCAGGACGGCTTCAGCGGGCCGCCGTTCCCGCTGGAAGGCGAGCGCGGTTTTCTCAACGTGGTGGGCGAGCAACCGCGCTTTGATGAAATCACCCAGGGCCTGGGCGAGCACTGGGCCTTGAGCGCCAACACCTACAAACCGTATCCGTGCGGTGTGGTGCTCAATCCGGTGATCGAGGCCTGTTTGCAGCTGTCGCTGAATCGCACGTGGGACCTGCACGACATCACCCGCATCGAACTCACTGGCCATCCCTTGCTGCGCCAGCGCACGGATCGTCCGGCTATCGAGTCCGGGCGCGAGTCCCAGGTCAGCGCGCAACATGCGGTGGCGGTGTCGCTGTCCACCGGCAGGGCAGGCTTGGCCGAGTTCAGCGATGCCGCCGTCGGCGACTCGGTGTTGCGGGCGATTTATCCGTTGGTGCAGTTCATCGACGACACCGCCTACGCCCTGGAATCGGCGCAGGTCAGGGTGACGCTGCGCTCCGGCGAAATCCTCACCCACTCGGTGGATGTGTCGCTCGGCAGCCTGGCTGCGCCACTGAGCGATGACTTTCTGGAAAACAAACTGCGCGAACTCGCGGCTTACGGCGGTTCCGGCTGCGCGACCCAGCCGCTGATCGATGCGCTGTGGTCGATCGATACCGCCACCGACGCCGCCAGCGTCATGCGCATTGCGCACCCTTGAATCCCCTTATTCATTCAGGAAACTCGTCATGACCAACACACTACTGGGCTTTATCGGCGTCGGCGTCATGGGCCGTCCCATGGCGCGACGGCTGCTGGAACAGGGCCATTCACTGATCATTTTCGACAAGGACCCGGCTGCGCTGGCCGAGCTGTCGGCGCTGGGCGCACAGGTGGCCGACAGCGTGCGGGCCGTGGCCGACAGCGCTGAAATCATCTTCACCAGCCTGCCCAGCCCGGCGATTTTCAAGGCGGTGGCGCTGGGGGCCGACGGGATCGTCGCAGGCTGCGCGGTGCGGATTCTGGTGGACCTGTCGACCGTGGGTTCCCGCGCCGAGCAGGAGGTGGCGGCCGGCTTGCTCGAACGCGGCATCGACACCGTCGACGCGCCCATCAGTGGTGGTGCGGCCGGCGCCAGCAAGGGCACGCTGGCAATGATGGTCGCGGGCAAACCCGAGGCGGTGGCGCGGGTTCGGCCGTTGTTCGACGTGTTCGGCAAGGTGTTCATCGTCGGTGAACAGCCGGGGCAGGGGCAGTTGCTCAAGCTGCTGAACAACATGCTGTCCACCACCGCATTCGCCATCACCAGCGAGGCGTTCGTCGCCGGGGTCAAGGGCGGGCTCGATCCGCAGGTGATGATGGATGTGATCAATGCCGGCAGCGGCAAGAACGGCGCGACCCTGGACAAGTTTCCCAGGCACGTGCTGCCGGGCACCTTCGATTTCGGCTTCCCGGTGTCCAGCGTGTGCAAGGACATCGGCCTGGCGGTCGAGGAATGCCAGGCGCTGGGCGTGCCCATGTGGCTGGGGCAGGCGGCGCGGCAGTTGTGGAACGTCGCTGCGCAGCAGGACGGCGGGGGGCGTGACCTGACCGAGCTGGTGCGGACGGTAGAAGGGTGGTCCGGGAAAGGCCCGGAACATTTGTAATCAGCGCAGGCAAAACCTAGTCTGTGGCGCACGCCCACCTTTCCCGGAGTCCCCATGACTTGGTCTGCCAAACAGTATTCGACCTTCGAACAGGAACGCACCCGCCCGGTCCGCGATCTGGTGGCGGCCATCGCCACACCCGACGTGCGTGTGGCGGTGGACCTGGGCTGCGGCCCCGGCAACTCCACCGAAGTGCTGGCCGAGCGCTTTCCCCAGGCCGACGTCACCGGCATGGACAGTTCCGACGACATGCTGGTCAGCGCCCGCGAACGGTTGCCAACGCTGAATTTTGCCCTGGCGGACATCGCGTCCTGGAACCCCGGGCAGAGGTTCGACGTGATCCTGGCCAACGCCTCGCTGCAATGGGTGCCGGACCACGCCGAGCTGTACCCGCGCCTGCTGGGCCAGCTTAATCCCGGCGGCAGCCTCGCCGTGCAGACCCCGGACAACATGCAGGAGCCGTCCCACCGCCTGGCCCGGGAAGTGGCGGCGCAGGGCCCGTGGGCGAGCAAGATCGGCGAGGTGCGCCATCCGCCGCGCCACGACGCGACCTTCTACTACGAACTGCTGCAACCGCTGTGCGCGTCGGTGGATGTGTGGCGCACTACCTACCACCATCCGCTGAAGGGCGGGCATCAAGCGGTGGTCGAATGGTTCAAGGGCTCGGCGTTGCGCCCGTATCTGGCGCCGCTGGACGAGGGCGAAAAGGCCGCGTATCTGGCGCAGTATCTGGAGGCGATCAGCGAAGCGTATCCGGCGCTGGCCGACGGCACCGTGCTGCTGCCGTTTCCGCGGTTGTTCGTTGTAGCGCGGCGCTGCGCACAATCTGAATCGGATGCATAACTCGTGGGAGCGGACCTGTCCGCGAAGAGGCCAATACAGGCGCTGTATCTCCGTTGCCAGACACATCGCTTCGCAGCCTTCGGCGGCTCGTCAGCGCCTACAAAAGCGGGTGCCTGGCTGAGCATCCCGGTCCGCTCCCACAATGATCGTTCCTGTGGGTGTGGGCACGATCAATACCGGCTGAACTATCCGCGCCGGTTTCAGGTCGGTTTTACACGATTGATGAAACTGACTCGGAGCCGAATATGAAGCCTTACGTGATCTGCCACATGATGTCGTCCCTGGACGGCCACGCGCTGACTGACGGTTGGGACCGGCCGTTCAAGAAGGCCGCCGGCGAGTTGTATGAAAAGCTCGCCGACACCTTCGCCTTCGATGCCTGGGTGTGCGGTCGGGTGACGATGCAGGAAGTCGCCCACGACGAGGGCTATCCGTCGGGCCTGGCAACTTCGCCGATCCCGCGCACGCACCATTTCGCCAAGCGCGACGCCGACAAGTACGCCATCTCCATCGACCCCCACGGCAAGGTCGGCTGGAAAAGCAGCGAAGCGTTGGGCTCCCACGTGGTGGAAGTGGTCACCGAAGCGGTCTCGGACGACTACCTGGCGTACCTGCAATCCATCGGCGCGTCGTACCTGTTCGGCGGCAAAACCGAGATCGACCTGCACACCGTGGTGGACCTGCTCGCCAACGAACTGGGGATCAAGCGCATCGTGGTCGAAGGTGGCCCGAACGTCAGCGGGTCGTTCGTGGCGGCCGGTCTGGTGGACGAAGTCAGCGTGCTGCTGTTGCCACTGATCGACGGGCGAGGGGCTCACCCGGCGTCGTTTGAAATCTCGCCTGACGCCTGGAAGCAACCGGCGCACCTGGTCCTGAACTCGGCTGAAGTCCAGGAAGGCGGCGGCGTGTGGTTACGCTACCGCACTGCGGAATAAACCCTGTCTGAGCACGGCTAATCAGGCCAGCGCTTCCACCGGCATGGGTTGCAGCAACTCGATCAGCGCGTTCAACGCCGGTGAACGCTGCCCCCGACGCCACGCCAGCCAGATGTTCAGGTAACGAAACGCCTCGCCCAACGGGTAGGCGTTGACGTTGCGGCTGCCCGGCATGCTTTCGAGCATGCTGCGCGGCACCATCGCGATACCGGCCCCGGCCGTCACGCAGGCGAGCATGCCGTGGTAGGACTCCATTTCGAAAATCTTGCCCGGTGTTGCCAAATCCGCCTTGAACCACGACTCGAAATGCCGACGGTACGAGCAGTTCTGCCGGAACGCGTACACGGTCTTGCCGCTGACATCCTGCGCCCGCCCGACCGCCGCGTGGCTGGTCGGCGTGATCAGCACCATTTCCTCTTCGAACAGTTCGACGCCTTCCAGCTCCGGATGACGCAGCGGGCCGTCGACGAACGCTGCACTCAACCGACCCGACACCACGCCGTCGATCATGTCGCCGGACGGGCCGGTGGACAGCGCCAATTCGACCTTGGGGTAGCGCTGGTGATACCCGGCGAGCAGGGCGGGGATGCGCACGGCGGCGGTGCTCTCCAGCGAGCCCAGGGTGAAGATGCCCTGGGGTTCGCTGCCCGATGTGGCCTGCCGGGCTTCTTCCACCAGTTCGAGAATCCGCCGGGCGTAATCGAGGAAGGTGTGGCCAGCGGCAGACAGCCGCAGGCGCAGCTTTTCCCGGATGAACAGGTCGACGCCCAGTTCCTGCTCCAGCTGCTTGACCCGGGTGGTCAGGTTCGAGGGCACGCGGTGCAGGCGTTGCGCGGCGGCGGTGATGCTGCCTTCTTCGGCGACGGCTTTAAACAGTTCAAGCTGGGTCAGGTCCATGCTTTCTCCGATAGAGAATAAATCTTTGATTATTATTCATTATTAAATTAATTCGCCGCAGCCTATCGTGGTGGTCAGTTTCAAGCAATAGACGGCCGTAACCCACCGACGGCACGCCCACGAATTTGGAGAACACCTCATGTCAAAGCACGCCTCCGCGTCACACGCCATTTCCCTGAACCCGGCCACCGGGCAGGTGTTTGCCGAGTACCCGTTTGAAAGCGCCGAGCAGTTGGAACAGTCCCTGGTCCGCGCCGCTTCGGGCTTCAAGGTCTGGCGTGATCAGCCGGTCAGCGCCCGCGCCCAGATCCTGCTGAACCTGGCCAAGGTCTTGCGTCAGAACGCCGAAGCCATGGCGCAGATGATCACCGCTGAAATGGGCAAGCCGATTGCCCAGGCCCGCGCCGAAATCGAAAAATGCGCCGTGACCGCCGAGTGGTACGCGGCCAATGGCCCAGCCATGCTGACGCCGGAAAAGACCTCGGTGGAGAACGACAAGGCCTACATCGCTTACCAGCCCCTGGGCCCGGTGCTGGCAGTGATGCCGTGGAATTTCCCGATCTGGCAGGTGCTGCGCGGCGCGATCCCTATGATCCTGGCGGGCAACGGTTATGTGCTCAAGCACGCGCCGAACGTCATGGGTTGCGCCTTCTTGCTGCGTGATGCGTGGCGTGAAGCGGGCCTGACCGAAGGCGTGTTCGAGGTGATCAACGTCACCAACGAAGGGGTTTCCAAGGCCATCGCCGACCCGCGCATTGCGGCGGTGACGGTGACCGGCAGCGTGCGCGCCGGATCGGCCATCGCCAGTCAGGCCGGTGCTGCGCTGAAAAAGTGCGTGCTGGAACTGGGCGGCTCCGATCCGTTCATCGTGCTGGCCGACGCGGACCTGGACGAGGCGGTCAAGGCGGCCATGGTCGGGCGCTTCCAGAACAGCGGGCAGATTTGCGTGGCGGCCAAACGCATCATCGTCGAGGCCAGTGTGCTGTCGGCATTCACCGAGAAGTTCGTTGCCGCGGCCAAGGCCCTGAAGGTCGGCGACCCGCTGAGGGACGACACCTACGTCGGCCCGATGGCGCGCTACGACCTGCGTGACGAATTGCACGGTCAGGTCAAAGCGACGTTGGCCGAAGGCGCGGCGCTGTTGTTGGGCGGCGACGTGATCGAAGGCGAGGGCAACTACTACGCGCCGACCATTCTCGGTGACGTGCGCCAGGGCATGACCTCGTTCAAAGAGGAATTGTTCGGGCCGGTGGCCTCGCTGATCGAAGCCCGTGACGCCGAGCATGCGGTGGAACTGGCCAACGACAGCGAGTTCGGCCTGGCCGGCAGCGTCTGGACCGCCGACGAAGCGCTCGCCCAGCGCATCGCATCACGCCTGGAGACGGGTGGGGTGTTCATCAACGGCTACACCGCGTCCGATGCGCGGGTGCCGATTGGTGGCGTGAAGAAAAGTGGTTTCGGCCGCGAGCTGTCGCACTACGGCATCCGCGAGTTCTGCAACGCGCAGACCGTGTGGATTGATCGCCGCTGATCGATGGCTGCCCCGCAAAACCCGCCCGGCTCGCCGCGCGGGTTTTTTGTTGTCTCAACGGGGGTGAGGCGTCGATCGATCCTGCAGGTTTGATTGCACCACAAGTTCGGGATAGCACCGCATCTCCCCGTGGGAGCGGACCTGTCCGCGAAATGGCCGGTACATCCGGTACATCCCTGCCGGCTGAACCCTCGCATTCGCTCCCGCAGGGGAGGTCCGGTTTATCCAGCGTGAGCGGCGTGCGTTATGATGGCCGCGTTCCGGGCCAGATGCTGCGCTCCGGGCATGCCTCAAATTCTGGAGCCCGTACCAAGATGTTCAGCATCACCCATTTCGAAACCCCGCCCCCCGAGTCCGTCGACAGTCAGATCATGCAGATGGTTGTGGATTACCTGACCGATATCAGCATGGTCGCCATCGCGCCGAGCAATCCGCTCTACCCGCTGTACCAGTACGGCGTCGGCTATGAGATTCACCTGTACCTGGAAGCCATGAACGGCGCCAAAGGCCTTTTGGTCGAGCTGATCGTGGCCTTCGATGAAAAGGATCCGGAGCAGGTGATCGGCTTTGTGTTGTACCTGCCGGTCACCGACGACCCGCAGGCATGCGCGGTGGCCTACATGGCGGTGCGTGCGACCCATCGGCGTAAAGGCGTCGCGCGGCAGATGCTCAGTGAAATGACCGCCCGTTATCCCCACGCCGAACTCGGCTGTTTCGTCTCCAAAGTGCCGGCCTTCGAAGCCATGGGCTTCCAGGTGTTGGGTGTGCGGGGGCCGCAGGTGCTGATGAACACCCGCGACCACGTCACCGAAGGGATGGTGGCAGTGCTGGACATCGCACCGATCTACCAGACGCTGGAAGTTCGGCAGATCCACACCTACCTGCTGGGCCTGCACGGCAAACGGGTCATGGCCGATGCCGAGAAGCAGCGCGATCGACAATTCGACCGGATGATCCGTCACGCCAGAAGCTTTGTCGAACAGCGCCTTGGCCAGCATGCGGTGCCCTATATCGGCAACGCCCCGCGCCGGGTCTGACCGGTTAAACGAACCTCAACGACGACCGCTGCGGGTGCTGACGTCGACCCACACGGCCAGCACCAGGATGCTGCCCTTGACGATCATCTGCCAGTAGCTGTCGACGTCGAGCATCGACATGCCGTTGTCCAGGCTGCTGATCACCAGCGCCCCGAGCAACGCGCCGTACACCGTGCCCGAACCGCCGCGCATGGAGGTGCCGCCGATGAAGCAGGCGGCGATGGCGTCCAGCTCGCCCATATTCCCAGCCGATGGCGAGCCAGCGGCCAAACGCGCGGTGTTGACCAGCCCGGCCAGCGCGCACATGACGCCCATGATCCCGAAAATCCACAGCTTGACCGCCTGCACGTTGATGCCCGACAGCCGCGTCGCCTCCATGTTGCTGCCCACCGAGTAGATGCGCCGGCCAAACACGGTCTGACTGGTGACGTAGCTGAACACGCCCAGCAGGATCAGCAGCAGCAAGACCGGCACCGGAATCCCGTCGTAGCTGTTGAGGGTGTAGACGAAGCCCGCCAGCACCACGGCGATCACCACCACCCGCACGCCGTCCCGCGCCCACGAATGCTGTTTCAGGCCGTGGAGCGCGCGGTTGCGGCGCTGGCGCCAGGTCAGAATCAGCGTCAGCGCGAACAGCACCAGCCCGAGAATCACCCCCACCACTGGCGGCAAATAACCCTGGCCGACATACACCAGCCCCGGCGACACCGGCGCAATCGTGGTCCCGCCGGTGATGCCCAGCAGCACGCCGCGAAACGCCAGCATCCCGCCCAGGCCGACGATAAACGACGGGATGCGCAAGTAGGCGGTCATGTAGCCGTTGCTCAGGCCGATCAGCAAACCGCAGAACGCAACGATGGCCAGGTTCAGGGGCAACGGCACGTGATAGACCACGTCCAGAATCGCCGCGACGCCGCCCAGTAAACCGAGCATCGAGCCTACCGACAGGTCGATCTCACCGCTGATGATCACCAGCACCATGCCGCAGGCGAGAATCCCGGTAATCGACATCTGCCGCAGCAGGTTCGACAGGTTGCGCGGGGTCAGGAAACCGCCCTCGGTCTGCCAGCTGAAGAACAGCCAGATCAGCACCACGGCGATCAGCAGGGCGAGCATTTTGTAGCGCGTGAAGAGCTGTTTGAGTTGATTCATTCAAGCGGTTTTCCGGTCAGAGGCGTCAGGGGCGGTGAGGGCGGCTGCGAGGACCTGTTCCTGGGTCAGATCGCGATTGATGAAATCTCCGCGCAACTGACCTTCGCCGATCACCAGCACCCGGTCCGACACCCCCAGCACTTCGGCCAGTTCCGACGAGACCATGATGATCGACACGCCCTCGGCGGCCAGTGCCCCCATCAGTTTGTAGATCTCGTACTTGGCGCCCACATCGACGCCCCGGGTCGGCTCGTCGAGGATCAGCACCCGCGGTTTGGTCAGCAGCATCTTGGCCAGCACCGCTTTCTGCTGATTGCCGCCGGAGAGGCTGGTGATCGGCAAAAACGAGGTGGCGGTCTTGAGGTGCATGCGCGCGATTTCCCGTTCGACGCTGCCCAGTTCGGCTTCGGCATCGATCCGCGTCAGCTTCGAAAACGTGTCCAGCACGGCGAGGGTGATGTTCTGCCCGACGCCCAAATCCGGGACGATGCCCTGGCGCTTGCGGTCTTCCGGCACCATGCACAGCCCGGCGCGGATGGATTTGAGCGGGGTGCGGGTGTCGATCGGGTGGCCGTCCAGCCAGACCTCGCCCTCGTGGCGACCGGGGTAGGCACCGAACAGCGCCGACACCAGTTCGGTACGGCCGGCGCCCACCAGCCCGGCGATGCCGAGGATTTCCCCACGGCGCAGGGTGAATGAGATGTCGTCCACCCGCTTGCGCTTGGGGTTGTCGACGTCGTAACAGGTGATGTGCCGCGCTTCGAACAGGACCTCGCCCACCGCGTGGGGCTCGGTGGGGTACAGGTTGCTCATCTCGCGGCCGACCATCTGCGTGATGATCCGCGCCACGTCCATCTCGGCCATGGGCGTGGTCGCAATGTGCTTGCCGTCGCGGATCACCGAAATGGTGTCGCACACCGCCGCCACTTCATCGAGCTTGTGGGAGATGTACACGCAGGCCACGCCCTTGGCTTTCAGCGCGCGGATGATGTCCAGCAGCACGTCGATTTCCGAGCGGGTCAGGGCCGAGGAGGGCTCGTCGAGGATCAGCAGGCGCGCCTGCTTGTTCAGCGCCTTGGCGATCTCCACCAGTTGCTGGTAGCCGCCGCCGTACTGGGACACCGGCAGCGACACATTGATGTCCGGCACTTTCAGTTCGCGCATCAGGGCTTCGGCGCGGTGGATCATCGCCGGGTAATTCATGCGCCCGCCGGGCAGGGTGATTTCGTGGCCCATGAAGATGTTTTCCGCCACGGACAGGTCCGGCACCAGGGTCAGCTCCTGATGAATGATGACGATGCCTGCGGCTTCGGTCTCGGCGATGGACTGGGCCTTGAGCGGCTGGCCGTCCCAGAGGATTTCCCCCTCCCAGGTGCCAAACGGGTAGACCGCCGACAGCACCTTCATCAGCGTCGATTTGCCCGCGCCGTTCTCACCGCACAGGCCCACGCATTCACCCGGTTTGACGTTGATGTCGATGCCATTGAGCGCGCGGACGCCGTCGAAGGTTTTGACGATGCCGCGCATTTCCAGCAGATAGTCGGACATGACCAGTTCTCACACAGCGATAGGCCGTCGGGGTTGTATCGGGCTGACGCTCGCTGTGGGAGGGAGCTTGCTCGCGAAATGAGGCCGCTACATCCACCAAAGCTCAGGTGGCTGAAACAGGGCTTTCGCGAGCAAGCTCCCTCCCACAGGGCGTCATAGCCGCTGAGTAATGCTACTGCCCGGCGATTTGCGCCTGGGTGTAGAACCCGTCCTCCACCAGCAGGTTGACGTTGTCCTTGGTCAGCGGCGTCGGCTTGAGCAGGATCGTCTCGACCTTCTTGCTGCCGTTGTCGTACTCGGAGTTGTAGGCGGGCTTCTCGTTGCGCACCAGTTGCACCGACAACTTGGCGGCCTCGGAAGCGATCAGTTTCAGCGGTTTGTAGACGGTCATGGTCTGGGTGCCGGCGATCACCCGCTTGATGGCGGCCAGGTCAGCATCCTGACCCGAGACCGGCACTTTACCCGCCAGCTTCTGCGCGTTGAGCGCCTGGATCGCGCCGCCGGCGGTGGCGTCGTTGGAGGCAACGATGCAGTCGATTTTGTTGTTGTTGGCGGTCAGGGCATTTTCGATGATGCTCAGGGCTTCGGTGGGGTTCCACTCCTTGACCCACTGCTGGCCGACCACCTTGATGTCGCCCTTGTCGATGGCCGGTTGCAGCACCTTCATCTGGCCTTCGCGCAGGATCTTCGCGTTGTTGTCGGTAGGCGCGCCGCCCAGCAGGAAGTAGTTGCCCTTGGGTTGCGCGTTGAGCACGCCCTGGGCCTGCATCTCGCCGACCTTCTCGTTATCGAACGAAATGTAGGCGTCGATATCGGCGTTGAGGATCAGCCGGTCGTAGGACACCACCTTGACCTTGGCCTTCTTCGCTTCGGCCACCACGTTGTTCAGCACCGTGGCGTTGAACGGCACGATGACGATCACGTCCACGCCCCGGGAAATCAGGTTTTCGATCTGGGAAATCTGCCGCTGCTCGTTGGCATCGGCTGACTGTACATAGACCTTGGCGCCCATCTGCTCGGCGGCGGCGGTGAAGTAGTCGCGGTCCCGGGCCCAGCGTTCCAGGCGCAGGTCGTCGATGGAGAAGCCGATCTTGGGGTTTTTCGCGTCAGCCATGGCAACCGGGCTGCAGAGCACGGCCAGCACACTGGCGAGTAGGGCGGTTTGCAGGAGTTTCATAGTAGCTGTGTCCTTTTATTGTTGTTTAGAGGCACATCGATACCGTGAGCGGTGGCGGTAGAACTGTAGGTAATCCTCAGCGTGCACGGCGCAGGGAATTGTCGTGAGAATGTAACCGCCGTGATCACGGCGACCTTATCTGTAGGAGCGCGCTTGCCCGCGATAGACTTTGGCAACGACGGCGGATGTAACGACGCCTTCGCGGGCAAGCGCGCTCCTACAGGCGAAGCTTTTGACGCGGTGTGTCAGGTACGACGCCTTCGCGGGCAAGCGCGCTCCTACAGGCGAAGCTTTTGACGCGGTGTGTCAGGTACGACGCCTTCGCGAACAAGTTCGCTCCTACAGATGACGCTAAGGGTAAATAAACCGGTTTACCACGCCTTCGAGCATTTCCTGCCGGCCGCTCACCGCCTGCGGGTTCAATTGCGCGTCGAACGCATGTTCGGCCAGGGACGCCAGGCTGTAATCGCCCGCCAGCACCCCCTTGCCCAGCGCTTGATCCCACCCGGCATAGCGCTGGGCCTTGAACTGCTCCAGCACATCGTCCTGAACCATGGCCGCAGCCCGTTCCAACGCCAGGGCCAGCACGTCCATCCCGGCCACATGGCCGTAGAACAGATCCACTTCGTCCAGGCTCTGGCGACGGACCTTGGAGTCGAAGTTGAAGCCGCCCTGTTTGAAGCCGCCGGCCTTGAGGATTTCGTAGGTGGCCAGGGTCAGCTCCTCGACGCTGTTGGGGAACTGATCGGTGTCCCAGCCGTTTTGCGGGTCGCCCCGGTTGGCGTCGATGCTGCCGAAAATCCCCAGGGACGCCGCCGTAGCAATCTCATGCTGAAAGCTGTGCCCGGCGAGCGTCGCGTGGTTGGCCTCGATATTGAGCTTGATCTCCTTCTCCAGCCCGTACTGATGCAGAAAGCCGAACACCGTCGCGCTGTCGTAATCGTACTGGTGCTTGGTGGGCTCCTGGGGTTTTGGCTCGATCAGCAGGTCCCCGCTGAAACCGATCTTGTACTTGTGCTCCACCACCATGCGCAGGAAGCGCCCCAGTTGCTCGCGCTCGCGTTTCAGGTCGGTGTTGAGCAGCGTTTCATAACCCTCGCGACCGCCCCACAGCACGTAGTTGGCGCCCTTGAGCCGATGCGTCGCGTTCATTGCGCTGAACACCTGCGCCGCCGCGTAGGCAAACACCTCGGGGTCCGGGTTACTGGCGGCGCCGGCGGCAAAACGCGGATTGGAAAAGCAATTGGCCGTGCCCCACAGCAACTGGATGCCCGTCTGCTCCTGATGACGCTCCAGCTCGTCGACCATCTGCGCGAAGTTGTTGCGGTACTCCGCCAGGCTCGCGCCTTCGGGGGCGACGTCGGTGTCGTGAAAACTGTAGTAATCGATGCCCAGCTTGGTGAAGAACTCAAAGGCGGCGGCGGACTTGTGCCGGGCCAGTTCCATCGCGTCACCGGGCTGCTGCCACGGCCGTTTGAAGGTGCCGACGCCGAACATGTCGCTGCCCGGCCAGACAAAGCTGTGCCAATAGCACGCCGCCATGCGCAGGTGCTCGCGCATGGGTTTGCCGAGGATGATTTTGTCGGCCTGGTAATGCCGGAAGGCGAGCGGGGAATCGCTGTCGCGGCCCTCGTAAAGGATCTGATCGACAGCAGGAAAGTAAAGCATCGCGGTCTCCTTGTTGTTATTGGACGAGTCATGAGCGAGTACGGAATCGTCGCTTGATAGTAGCAACGCCGCCTCGGCCGACGATTGCGAAACTCACCAAACCGGGGTGCGATTTTAGTTATTGAGGTCTGCCCCCGGCGCGCTTAGTCTTGGCGCACTGGCCCGGAGAACAACAATGAAAACCGTCCCGCCCGTGCACCGCATTGCGCTGCTGTTCAACGGCAGCAAGATCTACGACCGCGGCATCATCGCCGGCATCGGCAACTACCTGAGCAGCACCCGTGCGTCCTGGGACCTGTTTCTGGAAGAGGATTTTCTCTGCCGGCTCAAGGGCATCGAGCGCTGGCACGGCGACGGCATCATCGCCGACTTCGACGACCCGGCCATGGGCCCGGCGCTGGCCGAGATCAAGGTCCCGGTGGTGGCGGTGGGCGGGTCGTACGAAGATGCGAGCGCCTATCCCCGGCACATTCCCTACGTCGCGACCGACAATTACGCGCTGATCGAACTGGCCTACCGGCACCTGATCGAAGCCGGGCTGACCCGCTTCGCCTGCTTCAGCCTGCCCGTGGCCGAAACCAATCGCTGGGCCCAGGAACGGGAAAAAGCCTTCGGCCGCCTCTTGGCACGGGACGGTCTGGACGCGCCGGTTTACCGCGGCCTCAACACCAGCGCGCCGTCGTGGGACACCGCCGTCGAACAGCAGATCGCCTGGTTGCACAGCCTGCCCAAACCCATCGGCATCATCGCCGTCAGCGACGCCCGCGCCCGACAACTGCTGCAGGCGTGCCTGACGGCAGGGATCGCCGTCCCCGAGCAAGTGGCGCTGATCGGCATCGACAACGACCCGCTGACCCGCACCCTGACCCGCGTGCCACTGAGCTCCGTGATCCAGGGCACCGAACAGATGGGACGCACGGCCGCGAAGCTGTTGCACCAGATGCTCCACGGCCTGCCGTCCACCGGAACCCAGGTGCTGTTGCCGCCAGAGGCGATCAACGTGCAGACCTCCAGCCTGCACCAGCCGCTGGGCCATCCGTATGTCATGCAGGCGCTGCACTTCATTCGCCAGTACGCGTGCCAAGGGATCAAGACCGCCCAGGTCGCCGGATACGTCGGCGTGTCGCGCTCCTCGCTGGAAGCGCACTTCCGCAGCGAACTGGGCCGCAGCGTTCACGACGAAATTTTGCGCTTCAAACTCACCGCAGCCGCCACCGGCCTGGAAACCACCGACGCCGGCATCGCCGACATCGCACAGACCTGTGGCTTCAAATCCGCGCAATACCTGCACACCGTGTTCAAACGCGAATTCGGCTGCACCCCGCGCGAGTACCAACACGGACGCCTGGCCGGGTGAGGGCAGGGCGCGGGACTTTTGACAGGCTCGCTTGACTTCCCGTTTTCAATCAGTAAGATAGCGCGCATTCCGCGATAGCTCAGTTGGTAGAGCAAGTGACTGTTAATCACTGGGTCCCTGGTTCGAGTCCAGGTCGTGGAGCCAGACGAAGTACGAAAGAGGCCAGCGCTTAGCTGGCCTTTTTTTGTGGGATTTTTTTGAGCAAAGGCGATGGATGACCGACAGTCTCGTTGCAGATCAAAAAGATTGAACCGCTTTTGCGCGGATTCACCTAATGATCAGCGTGTGGAGATTCCCGCACGACCTGCGCCAATATCGGCGTTCTGCGAGAGGTAGATAACGTGGCTAAAGACGACAAGAAAAGCAAAGACGACGCTTCCAAAGCCAGCAAGGACATGAAGGACAAAAAAGCCTCACCTGCAAAGAAATCAGCCGCGGCTTCGGCGCTGTCTAAATCTTCCGAGAAGAAAGACAAGAAAAAAGACGCTGAGCCGAAGAAATCTGCGAAAAAAGCGGACAGCAAGCCGGAGAAGGCCAAGAAGGCTGACAAGGCAGAGAAGCCTGCAAAAAAGAAAAAGTGAGATGTGTGGGTTTGTTGTAGAGCCAGTGACTGGTGAATATCGGTCACTGGTTTGGGTCCTTTTTGGGGAGTCAGAGGTTGTAGGAAAGGCCAGCGCTTAGCTGGCTTTTTTTATGGGGATTTTTTGATGTAGTGCGTGCTCGCCATCACGATCTTTTACCGCGCAAAAGGGAAGGGGTCGAATTCGAGTGGCGCGCGTGAGATAACGACAACGCCTTGCTGATCCGAACTCGCTTAGACCGCCTTTAGGTATTGGGTGCGGATGGGCATGGGGAGCAACGATTGTGTTGGCGCTTTGCTTTGGCTGGGAGATGCTGAGAGGCTCCTATCACCCAAAGCTGCCCGTCGCACTGGGAAACAATCTACGGAAACCGGTCATCTTGAGGAAATCCATCGAGACGGTTTGCATCATGAATCGCGATTGGCAAATCACCACTCTATGTAGGCATAATGCTACCGCTTGTGGTTTGGCATTAAAAATTTTTTCCCGAATTAGCTGGCGGTCCCAATTTATTAGTCACTAGTTTTACATGGAGGGGTGCATGGCGCATTTAACGGACATGGAAGAGTTAGTATCTTCTATAAAAAATGAAGATATTCGGGACTATATGAGCGAATCACTTGCTTGCTACATGGCGGGCGCTTATCGAGCCTCGGTAGTTCTTACATTCATAGCATTGTTCGACGATATTATTGATAAGCTTGGAGAGCTTGGGAAGGTCAATAAAAAAGCTAAAACCATATTTGATACAGCCTCGCAAAAACGTGCAGATCAAGATGTATTTGAAACATATTTGATTGATCAGCTGAAGTCTAATCTGTTATTTTCTACTCTTGATGCTGAATTCCTTGAAATACTTCGTAAGCTGAGGAATAAGGCTGCGCATCCGTCAGGTCATCATGCTTCCGCAGAGGAGGCACGTTTTGTATATCACGAGTCAGTATCTCGATTTTTATCTCGCCCTATACTGTCTACCACCCAGCTCGCGGATGAGATATTAGCCTCGTTAAGTAATGCAAATATGTTCCCGTCAACAAGCATTGATATTATTACAAAAGTCGTCAAAAAAGAGCTTGAAAATATTCATTTTGAGGTTTACCCGTACTTGATCTCAAAGGTGTTAGACAAAACGCAAGAGACCGACACCGAAACATCAAAGAATTCACGATTTTTTCTAACTGGCATGGCTCGTGCGGGAGATTTATCAGCGATTGCGGCACTAAAAAAATATGTCATCGAAAAGAAAATTTCTAACAAAGCATATAAAAATGCGATTTTTTCGTTACTGTGTTCTAATGGAAAGCTATTTTCGGATTTAGACGAAGTGACGTATCATAGAGTATCTGTTTTGGTGGCAGAACAAATTGCCGCTGTAGAACTTACCGTTGAACATACCCGATTTTCACACCCAGCAACACTTTTCATTTCTCTCCTCACTGAAAATGCTCATGCCTTTGTAATTGAAAAACTCGGCGGCGAATTTGATGCGTTTCTCGAAAAATTCACTTATAGCGCTTATTTCTGTGGCCATGTCTACAAATTCGAAACCGCAAAAGCCCTACTGCTAACGAAGTTTTTTAATAGAGCGGGCTCGAGTGACTTCCAAACAGCTAATAGCTTTATAAAAAATGCATCCGATATTGAAAAATCAATGGGCAATTCATTTTTACCTATTGAAGCTTTTAAGTTAATCATCAATATAATTCTAGCCGCGAACTGGGGCGCGTTCGCAGCAGTGGACATGCGCAATGCGTCTTTCGGTACCATTCCAAAATTTAAAAAACTTGCTAATGATTTTTTAAATGAACAGCTTGGGGAGGCCAAGGTTATTGCAGCTGAGTTATTTCACGTAAAAGAGGACAAGTTGGACGAATATTTCGACTATTTTAAACAGACTCAGGATTAACGCGCGTCTGTTTCAGGCTTGCTGCTTCGTGCACTGGCTAGGAGGTTTGCGTGTCATAACAGACAGAGTCCGTTTCTGGTCGTGTGCCGCCGGTCGCAACACGCAGCAGTCAACCCCTAGCGCCCCTTGCGCCCATAGGGTGATGCTAGACACGGCGTTAGACCGTCGACTAGATCCTACTGTCGCTGTATTCAAAATTGCTGATAAGCTCAGCATGATAATTACACGGAAAATTTGATGAACATCTTTAAATTCGATCAAGGCAATGCCGGTGAGAACTTGGCTGCAAGTGTCTTATCTCTAATTTTCAACGGTGAAGCTCATCGAGAGACCATGCGCGGCGAAGGAATAGGTGCCCTTGATCTTCAGCTGAAGTATCCGGTCGATTTTCCTAGCCCAACCCACGCACAACTAGCTGTGCAAGTTAAAACTGGGGCGAGCTTTGGGCGCTGGACGCCGACCAAAAAACGATGGCGCTTACAGAATATTGATCAAGAACACTTGAGAAAGTGGAAAGCCACCAATCAACCCGTAATTTTGATTTGGGTACGCCTTGATCCAGAAACAAAGATTTACTGGAAGCTCATCGACAAAAAAACACCAATTGAGACCTTATCAGTTTCTGAAAATCACACTCTGACGCCGGCCTCCAGATTTGAAATCGAACGGCTGATACACAAACATCGCCGACCTGTAAGCGGAATGGGAAGGTTCACCGTTCCGATCTTCGCCACAACTGCTCAAGTACGAGAATGGTCCCGCCCTAAATTTTCTAAAATCCGAGGAGTTGTGCCTTGCTGCCTTGGAAAAGTATCTATCAGCAATTATGCATGGCGGCATCTAACGAGAGTCACACGCGCCCAATCGCACATTCAAGATAGCTTGACAGCTTTACCGTATGCCAAAATAATACTCAAAAAAACTCCGCACCAGATCCAAACCCTACCTGGAATAACCGTGCAAAATGGAAACAAGATAATAGTAAACAGAAAAGTGCTGGCCGTGTATAGAAACGTGCATTTCTCAGATAAAGGCGACTGCGTAGTATATGTAAGGCTCGACGAGCAAATCATCTACGAAGACAACTGGAAGGAAAAAGCTTTGATTAGGCAGGAACTCTGTCAAGAACTTAGGCTGGAAAGCATTTATAGGAAGACAAAGAAGAAATAGTGCGCTTCCCCCCTCTTCACAATCCTGTCCTACTCACAGACATGAATGCCTGCGAGATCAGACACATACCTGAGAAGCGCGTTTAGGTATGATCGCGCGCGAGAGCCGGGGAGCGCGCTTGTAAGATACGGGATGCACCAATTTTGTCAAGTGAAGACTCTAGCTGGACCTGGGAGGCGGAAAAAAATCTTTTGAGCCAAAAAGCTGACCACTTTGATCGCTACCGTATTTACTGCGAAAACTTCCTGTTGAGCTTCTCTCCCGCTAGGCAGAGTCGCGTCGCTAGAAAACGTGGTGAGCAATTTTTGACTGCTGGTTACTCTTCAGTATTTCTCAAAACCCATTCAGCAAAGCTTCGGTCATGAAGATCAGGCTCATAGATATCCCTTAGATCTGACTCATACATTTTCGTCGGAATGTCTAAGTGGATATTTGATCGGTTAGAAAGCTCCTGATCCAAAAACGATTCTAGCAGGTAGTCTAAATACATTTCTGCTTGTTCAAACTCGACCCTGAACCATTCAGAATTTGTATCCTCATAATTGGTGATCCTATAGTCTTTAAATTCGTGATGAATACTGGACTCAATCTTTGAGATTATAGCCAATTTTGTGGGCACATAATATGCTGCGTGAAACGCTAGGTTGGGATCGCCAGTTCTAAGATTTCTGAATCTTATTAAAGGATTTCCATCGGTTCGGCCTATCTTGCAGCGAGTGTAATCCGAAGAGCTAAGCAAAATATATATCCAGCTGCCAGGAAGTGTTGTCATGCACATAGGTTTTTTTCAGTTTGGAAGTTGCTCATTATAGCTCGGCGCGAAAGTTTTGGATTTTTTCTGCTCGTGCCCGCTAAGCGGTGGCCCAGATTTTGCAAATTTCCAAAAATAGATATACGGTTAGACACGATTGACTTGAAAACTTTCCGCTTCTGACAGACTGTGTTCAAACAGCCAAGTGTGATTTTTACGGCAGAAAAAAGGCCGAGAAGCCGATTTTAACAGATCCGGCCGTTTGCTACATTTCGTGAAGGGCAGCATCTGGCCGACTTCTGTCTTTCTTCAATGTCATCTTTCTGGTCAATACCCCTCACCGCCGCCCATCCCCACAGTCCCCCAACCCTTTAACCAACGTAAACCGATCCCAAGGCCCGCAATACCTACTCACCTTCGCCACAAGTTCATACCCCAACCGCTGATACCAGGCCGCAACCCCGTCATCCATGGTCTCAATGATCGAATCCACGCATCCCCGTTCCACGGCTAACGCTTCAAGTCGTTGCAGTACCTGAGCGCCCAACCCAGTGCTGCGCCATGGTTGATCCACCCACAGGAAATCGACAAACAGGCGCTGAAATTCTGTGCGGCCTGTGGCGCCGCCGATGAGCAGGGTGTTTTCGGTGACTACGCAGGCGATGCTGTCGGCGTGTCCTTCCAGCGACTGTGATAAGTCGCGACCTACGTTGATGACGCCGTCTCTGATCGCTTGCAGATGGTTGCCATCCACAGTGCCGTTGGTTGTCCAGGTCTTCATTGCCATACTCCCTGCGTGATTGATTGCAAATTACACAGGCAAAAGCCAAGCCAGCGCGACCGGCTTGGCAACTCACTAGGCCACAGGGCACCGTCAGCAACGTGTGACTGCGGTCTACCGGACACACCTCTGACGTGCAACATCTTCATTGCCTGACCCTGCGCGATTCGCGGGCAAGCGCTTTCCTACAGGAGGGTGCCCGGCGTCAGGTGAATGCCGCAGCGCACATCCGCGACACCTCGGTCGCCTGTTTTCAGGGCCGCTACGCAGTCGGACGCGACCCCGGCCCATCGCAGGACAAGCCAGCTCCCACGGTCTCCGGCCAGAATCAAAAGCCAATCAGGCCGATTTGCTTCTGCCAAGGTCGTACGGCCCGCCGTTAGTCGCGCACCCGCTCAGCCCCACTGATCAAATTCACGCTATTTATTCCCCCATTCCAGATCATCTCGTAATGCGCCGTCTGGTGAATCGACACCACCATCGGGGTCATCAACGCCCAGCAATGATTCCCTTCCGATCTCACCGAGCGGTACTTCAAGCCGGGGCAGGCGGCGGCTTTGACGTCGCGTCCGAGCTGGCGGGCGTGGGTGTAGTCGTCGGTGTGGTAGATGGGGTCGTTCATGGGCAGCGCCGTTGCGTCTTTCATCCCGCTGTCGGTGAACCGGCAGCTCAGGCCGCGGAAGACGAACCGCTCGTAGCTGAGGTTTTCCACTTTCGACCAGTACTGTTGCTGGTGATAGGCGACTTCGGCCAGGGCGGTTTCCATGGTGTCGGCCAGGTAGAGGACGCCAAAGCTGCCGTCGCTGAAGCGCGAGCCTTGCGGGTTGACGTGGGTGAAGGGGCCGGTGGCGTAGGAGCATCCCGGGATGCCGAAGGGGATCTGGTCGCGGGGGATCAGTTCGATCACGCCGACTTCGTTCAGCAGGCGCGGATTGGTCAGCGCCTGGATCTGGTACAGGGCGTCGAATTCGTTGGCGTCGGCCACGTCGTCGAACAAGGCGATGGGCGGGAATTTGGAGTTGATCAGTCGGTAGGCCTGTAACGGTTCGCCGGCCAGGTCGGGCAACTGGCTCATCGTTACCACTGCGCACCCCGCAAGGCGTTGATCCGCCGGAAGGTTTCGTAAAGCGAGACCATGTCGCCCTGGGACAGGATGTCCAGCGGGGAGCGGCCGTTGAAGAAGTCGTTGTGGTTAGCCTTGGCAGGGAAGCCGTAGACGTTATCCGGGTTGTCGAAGATGGTGCGCAGGGCGGCGTGGATGTTCAGCACGAAGCTGATGCGCTGCATTTGATCGGTGTCCAGGCTGACGGACCACTTGGGGTCTCGCTGTTTGGCGCGGGTGTAGGTGCTGCGGGAAATACGCAGCGTGCGGCACACTTGATCAACGCTGGCGTTCCATTTTTCGAAAATGGTGATCGCCGTTTGCAGACCAATGACGCACTGGCTTTTGGTGAGGGCTTGAGCTTGAAGAGCGGATTCCATGCGAGCGTCCTGATAGATCTACAGACGCAAATATAGGCTAATTAAATCTGTAGAGCAATTTTCCTGATGAATGTAATGCGCATGGCACCCAATGTTCACCGCCGACGCCCGCTTCAAAACAATCTCTTACGGACGAACATAAATAAATTGTTATGTCTTTCGCTCAAAAACCCACATTCTTGCATCGGGTCGTTTTACCCCTTCGACCCACCGCACTGAATGTCATCGGGCTGAACGCCCGGTGACGCAGCATTAAAGATGAACCGGATCGCCCCAGGCAGCTTGAGCCCGCTAACGGCACATGCATGACCACCCTCAAGAGTCGCCATCCGTGAACGCCCTTTGCTTTATCCCTGCCAGCTACATCGCCGGGTCTCGACCGCTGTGTCGTGACCGGGTTCGCAGGCTTCGCGCCGTCCGTTTACATACTTTTGAGAGAAGCCATGAACCTATTTCGTCGTTGTCTGTTGAGCGCCATGCTGGCCGGTGCTGCGTGTGCGGCCGTACCTTTCGCCCACGCTGACGTGTTGTCCGATATCACCAGCAGGGGTGTGTTGAAAGTGGCGGTTCCCCAGGACTTCCCGCCGTTTGGCTCGGTCGGCACGGACATGAAGCCGCGCGGCCTGGACATCGACATGGCGCAATTGATCGCTGACAAGCTGGGCGTGAAGCTGGTCCTGACGCCGGTCACGTCGGCCAACCGGATTCCGTTCCTGACCACGGGCAAGGTGGACCTGGTCATTTCCAGCCTGGGCAAAACCCCTGAGCGCGAGGAAGTGATCGGCTTCAGCAGCAAGTACGCGCCGTTCTACATGGGCGTCTACGGGCCGAAAGAAGTGGAGGTGAGCAAAGCGGCCGATCTGGACGGCAAGTCCATCGGTTTGAGCCGCGGCGCGCTGGAAGACATTGAAGTGTCCAAGGTCGCGCCACCGGGCACCAAGATCAAACGCTTTGAAGACAACAACACCACCATCGCCGCCTTCCTGGCCAATCAGGTCGACCTGATCGCCAGCGGCAACGCCACGATGGCGGTGATTGCCGATCAGAACCCGCACCGTCCGCCGCTGCTCAAGTTCAAGCTCAAGGACTCGGGTTGCTACGTGGGTTTCGGCAAGGATGAAACTGCGCTTAAAGAGAAGGTCAACGCCATCGTTGCTGCTGCCAAGGCTGACGGCACGTTGAACAAGATGTCCGAGCAATGGCTGAAAGAGGCGCTGCCTGCTGATTTCTGACGGGCAGCGATCACCGTTCGTGCGTCGTTTGGTTTGAAATCGTCCTGAACAAGGCCAGCCCTCAGCTGGCCTTTTTCATGGGATGGAGTTGACCGGCGTCATCAGCCCGCCGCCCGAGATACCAGCCCGTCACCGCCCAGAGCGCGGCACACAGCGCGCCGACGATGGCCACCAGCACGGTGCCCTGACCGAGCATGTCCAGCAGGCTTTTGGCCCAGGCGCTGATGGCATCGCCGCCGCGATAGACCACGGTGTCGATGAAGTTCTTGGCCTTGTATTTGGTCTCGGCGTCCAGCGGCGCGAACAGCATTTCGCGGCCCGGGCGGATGAACGCGTACTCGCCGATCCGCCGCACGATCATCAGCCCCGCCAGCATGGCGAACGACGGCGCCAGCGCCAGGCCGAGGAAGCCGATGCAGACCAGCGCTGGCACCGCAGCCAGCAAGGTGCTGACGCCAAAGCGCTGGGCGATGCGGCCGGTGATGAACACTTGCGACACCAGCGCGCCGGCCTGCACCGCGAAGTCGATCAGGCCGAACACGCGGATCTGCTCTTCGCGGGTGGTGAACAGCTGCGCCACCAGTCGTGCCTGTTCGAAATAGAGGAAGGTGCTTGCCGTTGCGAGCAACACCACGAACAGGCACATCATCAGCAGGTACGGCGAGCGCAGCACCCGGCTCACGCCGCTGAACGGGTTGCCGGCCACCGGGTGGCGCGGGTTTTCAGCGGCGGGCGCGCCCGGTCGACCGGCACCACCGCGCTCACGCCAGGCCATCAGGTAACGCTTGAGCACCAGCGCCAGCAGCAGCAAAACGGCGCTGACAAAAGCGAGCCCGGCTTGGCCGAGCAGGTTGATGGAGAATGCGCTGATCAACGGGCCCACCAGCCCGCCGACACTGGCGCCGGCGGCGATGAACGCGAACAGGCGCTTGGCCTGGGCGGCGTCGAACGCATCGGCCATCAGGCTCCACGCCACTGACACCACGTACAGGTTGTAGACCGAAATCCACACGTAGAACCCGCGCGCCAGCCAGACACTGCCGTCGTGCACGGCGAAGGTCACCGCGAACAGCAGCAGGTTGAGGGCGAAGAATCCGTACACCCAATCGACGAATTGCACCCGTGGCACCACCGAGTTCAGCCAGCCAAACAGCGGCACGGCGATCAGCATCACCACAAAAGTGGCGGTAAACAGCCATTGCAGGTTCTCGACGCCGCCCTGGATGCCCATGGCCTCGCGGATCGGTCGCAGCATGAAGTAGCCGCAGAACAGGCAGAAGAACAGCGCGAACCCGGCCAGCGCCGGGATCAGTTCATCGGGCTGCGCATTGATCGCCCTCGCGGCGCGGTGCATCAGTGACGTGTCGGCGACGGACAAGGGCAGGCTCCAGAGGCGATGTGATCAGGCGAACAGTTCGACGATGCGTTCGCGCAGGGCGGCGTCCGGCAAGCGACCCTGGCCGGCCAGCAAATTGTCTGCGGCGTAGCGTGGGTTGCTGGTGGCGGGGATAACCACGGTGATGGCCGGGTGGGCGAGCACGAACTTTAGCAGCAACTGTGCCCACGAACTGGCGTCCAGCTCCGCGGACGCCCAGTCCGGCAGGGTCTTGCCCTTGACCTTGGCGAACAGTCGCCCGGCTTCGAACGTGCGATTGGCCAACACCGCCACGCCGTTGTCGGCGCACCAGGGCAGCAGCCGTTTCTCGGCATTGCGCGCGCCCACCGAATAATTGACCTGAACGAAATCGACCTTCTCTTTCTGCAGCACGGCGAGCAGGTCGTCGTGGGCGGATTCGAGGTAGTGGGTCACGCCGACGTAGCGAATGCGGCCTTGTTGCTTGAGTTCACGCAGGGTTTTGAGCTGGGTGGCGGTGTCCTGCAGGTTGTGCACCTGGATCAGGTCGATGCGTTGGGTCTGCAGCTGTTTGAACGCGTCCTCGATCTGACGCAGGCCGGCGTCGCGCCCGGTGGACGAGACTTTGGTGGCGATAAACGCCTGGTCATGGGCCTTGGCGCGGGTCAGCAATTCACCGGTCACCGCCTGGGCGTCACCGTAGCTGGGCGCGGTGTCGATGACCCTGGAGCCGCCGGCCAGCAGGGTCTTGAGGACTTCGAGGGCGGCGGTCATTTCGCTGGAGGTCACGTCGATGTCGAAGGTGCGCGAGGTGCCGAGGCCGATCACCGGCAGGGTTTCGCCCGTGGCCGGGATTTTGCGGGTCAGCAGGGACGTGGCGGCGAACGCCGGGAGCAGGGGGGAGAGGGCGGCCATGGCAGTGATGGCGGCACTGGCCTGAATGAAATCGCGACGGTTGAACGAGTGAATGGGCATGGCAGCTTCCTGTCGTTCGTGAGGGGGAAATGTCAGGAGGTGTAACAACGCTGTCATCGATAGAAGCACATCCACGGCCTGGCTGCGGGGGCGCAGGGAGCCATGGGCACGGGAAAGTTTTGCAAATCATTTCCCGATGCGCGGCTGTTGTCCAGGGACGCTGCCGGGGCCTGCCGTTTGGTCTGAAGATTGCACAGGGTTACCCCAAGCGTGCCTGATCACCAAATCTTGACGCGGATCATCCCTTAGCCACGCAACGACTGGCTCCTCGCGGAGCATGTGTCATGGAGCCGACCTTGAGTACCCTCGCAGAAATCGCCGCTAATCTTTTGAAACTTGAGCGGCGTGTTGGCAGCACGTTGTCGGACACCGCGGCACAGGATGCGAAAGCGTGGGAAGAATTGATGCCGTTTGGCCCGGCCCCCCATCTTCTCGGCCAACCGGTCCTCGCCCACGCGCCTATATCGCCACGCCCCCGCGTGACCGTGTTGCGATTGTTGGGGGGTGGGTTGGTCTGAGGCTGGCGGAGGGCTGCAGTCTTTACTGCGGGTCGTCGGGCCTGATGGCTTTTGATTCTGGCCGAAGGCCGTGGGAGCTGACTTGTCTGCGATGGGCTGCGTAGCGGCCCTGAAACCGGGTGATCGGGGTGTGGCAGGTGATACCGCATCCACAGGTTTTACTGCCGCTTCGCGCCAGATCGCGGGCAAGCCACGCTCCCACGCCTATCGGCAGAAGCAGATCGTGTGCGCTCGGGCTTTTGATTCTGGCCGAAGGCCGTGGGAGCGCAGCTTGCTCGCGATGGGCTGCGCAGCAGTCCTGAAACCAAGCGACTGGGGTGTACGGCCCTGCACACATTGATCGTGCCCACGCTCTGCGTGGTAATGCCGCCCCGACGCTCCGCGTCACCGAAAATAGAGCCTCCCGCTCTCCGTCACCCCGCCAGGCGCGGATCGATGAATGAAAATTCCCGAGCCCCCACCGCCGGCGCTGCTACTGTTAATAACGGTTGTTTGGCTTGCGTAACAGGCGCCAGAACGTGTCAGCAGTTTCAGGGGTTAGCGCCAGAGTCAGTGCAACCGTGCAGTCATTGGACGGAGCCTGGCTGATGTACCCACTGGACAAACACCCGCGTGCCTCCCATGGCGCGGCACTACGAATGGCAATCAGGGCCCGGCGTTCAGCGACCCTGAGTTGCGTACTGTTCTTATCCCCCATGGCGGCGGCCGATTGCACGTCGGTGACCACACCTGCCACCACGCAGTACACCTGCAGCAGCGGCACCAGCGGGTTCGGGCTGACGGACCTGATCGGCAACAACACCCTCACTTTCCCCGCGTCCGGCACCGGCACGATCAATGGGCCGGTGCGCTTCGGCCCGGGCAATGACCTGATCCTGATGGACTCCGGGCAGATACTGGGTGCTGTGGACCAGGGCGACGGGGCCAATGTGATGCGCATCGGCGCAGGGACGGTCAACGGCGACGTGCAGCAGGGCAACGGCATCGATACGTTCCAGATGAGCGGCGGGCTGGTTCAGTCGGTGGCGCAGGGCGACGGCCGTGATGTGTTCCAGATGACCGGCGGGACGATCGTGGGCGGTTTCGACGATGGCGACATTGCGACCATGACCGGCGGCACCTTGGGCCGCGCCAACATGAAGCTCGATAACAATATTTTCGACCTGTCCGGTGGCCAGATCGTCGGCAACCTGGTCGCGGGGCTGGGGCGCGACACGATCATCGTCTCGGGCGGCAGCATTGGCGGCAACATCAGCGTGAGTGGCGGAGACGATGACGTGACAGTCAGCGGCGGCGTCGTGGACGGCGAAATCCGGACCAGCTTCGGCAACGACCGCTTCACCTGGGACACCGCTGGCGTGATCCGCTCGGCGATCCTCATGGGCGACGGCGACGACACCGCGCAGCTCAACGGGCTGGATGAAAGCCGGCTGGCGCCAACGCCGTCGCTGGACGGCGGCACCGGCTTCGACACGCTGACACTGAACGCCACCACGTCGTCCAGCGCCTCGAGGTACATCGGCTGGGAGTCGATCAACCTGACCAACGCCTCGCGACTCGACCTGACCGGCGACCTGTTCCTGGGCGACAGCCTCAGCGGCACCGGCACTCTGGCGCTGGATGGCAGCAGCGCCATGACCGTCACGCAGGGCGCGGTCCGACCCTACAACGCCGGGCAACTGACGACGGTGAGCAACGCCGGCCGTATCGACATGAGCAGTGCCAGCGCGACGGCCACCGATGCCTTGACCGTGTACGGCAACTACGTGGGAAACAACGGCGCACTGTTGCTGCAAACCGAGCTGGGCGACGACGCATCGCCCAGCGACAAACTGATCGTCTCCCAAGGCACCCTCAGCGGTTTCACCCGCCTGGGGGTGACGAACCTGGGTGGGCTCGGCGGACTGACCCGGCAAAACGGCATCGAGGTGGTGCAGGCCAGCAACGGTGCAACCAGTGCTGACGGTGCGTTCGCGCTGAGCGGTTCGCTGTCGGCGGGCGCGTATCGGTACTACCTGTTCAAGGGGGGCGTGACCGCCGGTTCCGAAAACAACTGGTACCTGCGTTCGACGGTGGTGGCCGTGCGGGCGCTGGCGGCGGCACCCCAGCCTCCCGTCGTGGCGCCGCCTGTGGTCCCGCCGCCCGTCATCACGCCTCCGCCCGTTACGCCGCCCATTACGCCGCCGGTCACAGAGCCGCAAGGCGCGGAGGAACCCCCTGTCGAACCTGCGACGGCGACCCCTGTCGTCACGCCTGAGCCACCGGCCAACACCCCCGGCCAAGGCCCCAGCGAAACCCCGTCCCCCGAAATCGCCCAGGCGTCCCCTGTGGCAGCGTCGGGCACGCCGGCACTGCCGACCCCGATTGCCGGCGCGCAGCCCATTCCCTTATATCGCGTGGAAGTCCCGGTCTGGTCGGTGGTCATCCCCGGTGCGCAACTGATGATGCTCAGCGCACTGGGCACCTTCCATGACCGCCAGGGCGAGCAAAGCCTGTTGACCGAAACCGGCGCGGTCCCGGCAGGGTGGGGGCGGATTTACAACAATGACCTGCGCAAACGCTGGTCCGGCACCGTGTCGCCGCGCTTCGACGGTTCGGTCGATGGTTATCAGGTCGGCCATGACCTCTATGCGTCGGACATTGGCGAAGGGCGTGTCCAGAGGTTGGGTTTTTTTGTCGGGCACAGCCAGTTGCAGGGCGGGGTGAAAGGCTTTGCTGACGGGTTTCAGGGCACCAAGGCAGGTCGCACGAAGCTTGCGGGTGACAGCGTCGGCGCGTACTGGACGCTGACCGACGACAGCGGCGGGTACGTCGATGCGGTGGTCATGGGCACGCGGCTGGAGGGGAAAAGTCGTTCCGAGCGCGGCATCACGCTGGACACCGACGGCCACGGCCTGACGGTGTCGGTGGAAGGCGGTTACCCGATCAAGGTGTCCGATCGGTGGGTGGTGGAGCCGCAGGTGCAGGTCATCCACCAGCGCATCGAGCTGGATGATCAAAACGACGGCATTTCCACCGTCGCGTTCGATGCCCAGGCCTACACCACCGGCCGGGTGGGCGCGCGCGTGAAAGGCCGTTATGCGGTCGGCAACACGCCGCTGGAGCCTTACCTGCGGGCCAATCTGTGGCACACCTTCGACGGCAAGGACACCGTGACGTATGACGGGATTGACCGGATCAAGAGCGAGCACCGGTCATCGTCCGCCGACATCGGTCTGGGCGTGATGGCGAAGCTGTCTCCCCGTGTCGCGATCTATCTAAGCGCCGATTACAACACCCATCTGGATAGCCAGGCGATGGAAGGTATACAGGGGAGTCTGGGCCTGCGAATGAGCTGGTAGGCTGTGGGCAGGGCTGCAACCTGCGGCGGATTTGGTCAATTGCACACAGACTTGCCCATGCGGGTAGGCTTACGGGCTGCGCTCCCCTATAATCCGCCGCTCAAAATGAGGGCAAGCACCCTCCGATTGAGTGTCACCCAGGCAGCTGAGACCAACGACTAACAAGAAGTCAGCGCAGTAGGGGGCTAAAAGTGAGGTCGACGTTGTGTGTCGATCTTGTATGTCCACGCCAGATCTTGTGAGTGCGGGAGCCTGCGGCATGCAGCAATGCATGCGGTGAACCAGGGCGATTCGTGATCAGGGACGGTACGGACGGCGTTCTATCCTAGGTATTACTGCATGTTTAATAAAGTCAACACGGCGCTCTTGGGCCTGGCCCTGTCGGTGGGCAGTTCTGCACACGCGGCTGATGCAAAGAAAGTGGATGTCCTGCTCGTGGGCGGCGGCATCATGAGTGCAACCCTCGGCGTCTGGCTCAACGAGCTGGAGCCGGGCTGGACGATGGAAATGGTCGAGCGTCTCGACGCCGTCGCCGAAGAAAGCTCCAACGGCTGGAACAACGCCGGTACCGGTCACTCCGGCCTTGCCGAGCTGAACTACACCCCTGAAGACAAAGACGGCAACGTCAACATCTCCAAAGCCATCGAAATCAACGAAGCCTTCCAGATCACCCGTCAGTTCCTGTCGTGGCAGGTCAAGAGCGACGTCCTGAAGAACCCGCATTCGTTCATCAACACCACACCGCACATGAGCTTCGTGTGGGGCGATGACAACATCAAGTTCCTGAAGAAGCGTTACGAAGCGCTGCAAGCCAGCCCGCTGTTCCGCCCGATGCAGTATTCCGAAGACCCGGCGCAGATCGCCAAGTGGGTCCCGCTGATGATGGAAGGGCGTGATCCTTCGCAGAAGCTGGCGGCCACCTGGACGCCTATCGGCACCGACGTCAACTGGGGTGAAGTCACCCGTCAGTACGTGTCCGCGCTGCAAACCCGTCCCAACTTCGACCTGAAGCTGTCCAGTGAAGTCAACGACATCACGCGCAACAAGGACGGCTCCTGGCACGTCGAGTACAAAAACCTGAAAGACGGCACCACCAGTGCAACGGACGCCAAGTTCCTGTTCATCGGTGCCGGCGGCGGCGCGCTGAAGCTGCTGCAGAAAGCCGACGTGCCCGAGGGTCACGAATACGCAGGCTTCCCGGTCGGCGGTTCGTTCCTGGTCACCGAGAACCCGACCATCGCCATGCAGCACATGGCCAAGGCCTACGGCATCGCGTCGACCGGCGCGCCGCCAATGTCGGTTCCGCACCTGGACACCCGCGTGCTGGACGGCAAGCGCATGATCCTGTTCGGGCCATTCGCGACGTTCTCCACCAAGTTCCTGAAAGAAGGTTCGTACCTGGACCTGTTCAGCACCATGACCACGCACAACTTCTGGCCGATGACCAAAGTCGGCGTCGAACAGTACCCGCTGGTCGAGTACCTCGCCGGTCAACTGATGCTGTCGGACGACGACCGCTTCAACGCCCTGAAAGAGTACTTCCCGCACGCCAAGAAAGAAGACTGGCGTCTGTGGCAGGCCGGTCAGCGCGTGCAGATCATCAAGCGTGACGCGGACAAGGGCGGCGTGCTCAAGCTGGGCACTGAAGTCGTTTCCTCCAAGGACGGCACCATTGCCGCGCTGCTAGGTGCATCGCCAGGTGCCTCCACCGCTGCGCCGATCATGCTGAACGTGATGGAAAAGGTCTTCAAGGACAAAGTGGCAACGCCGGAATGGCAGGCCAAGATCCGCCAGATCGTGCCGAGCTACGGCACCAAGCTGAACGAGTCACCGGCTGCTGTGCAGCAGGAATGGAACTACACCTCCGAAGTGCTGGAACTTGGCAAGCCGCCAGTACTGGACCAGGCCGTGCCAACCGGTTCGGCGCCGGCCCAGAGCAAGCCAAACCCGGCGGCGGACATGGCTTTGTAAATAAGCCTTTGCCCCCGGCGCCCCGCGCCTGGGGCGATCCGACGCAGGACACCTGTCCGGCCCCAGCTTCGTGCTGTGGCCGGACAGTCGTTTCCGGGCCCCGTAAAACCTCGGCGCTTGCCACGTTTCGCCCCGGATTTGACGAACCTGTAGTGCGGCAAACCTTTTGCTACCCAGGGTCAGTGGCGTAGTGTGTGCCCGGATGTTACGTAACCTGCCCGATTGAAGAGGTGAAACGAGATGACGCTGCACACCCGCCTGGACAACCTGTACCCGAGTGCCGATCAGATCCCCGAGCAGTTTCGTGCAGGCCCTGCCATCGAGCAGCGTGAGTACCTGGTCAACGGCCAGCTGCACCGGTGGGAAGGCCCCTTGGCGCCGGTGCTCAGTCCGGTGTCACTCAAGACCGAGACGGGCCTGGAGTCGGTGGTGCTGGGCAGCACGCCGTTGATGGACGAAGCCACGGCGATGACTGCGCTGGACGCGGCCGTCAAGGCCTGGGACCGGGGGCAGGGCGCCTGGCCGACGATGCGCGTGGCGGACCGGATTCATCACGTGGAGACGTTTCTCAAAGGCATGCGCCAACAGCGCGATGCCGTGGTCAAGCTGCTGATGTGGGAAATCGGCAAGAACCTCAAGGACTCGCAGAAAGAGTTCGACCGCACCTGCGACTACATCGTCGACACCATCAATGCGCTCAAGGAACTGGACCGTCGTTCCAGCCGTTTCGAGCTTGAGCAGGACACCCTCGGCCAGATCCGTCGCGTGCCGCTGGGCGTAACCCTGTGCATGGGGCCCTACAACTACCCGCTCAACGAGACCTTCACCACGCTGATTCCGGCGCTGATCATGGGCAATCCGGTGGTGTTCAAGCCGGCCAAGTTCGGCGTGCTGCTGATCCGCCCGCTGCTGGAAGTGTTCCGCGACAGTTTCCCCGCCGGCGTGATCAACGTGATCTACGGCAGCGGCCGCGAGACCGTGAGTGCCCTGATGGCCAGCGGCAAGATCGACGTGTTTGCGTTTATCGGCACCAACAAGGCCGCCAGCGCGCTGAAAAAGCTGCACCCCAAGCCGCACCGCCTGCGTGCGGCCCTGGGCCTGGACGCCAAGAACCCCGGCATCGTGCTGCCGGACGTCAACCTGGACAATGCCGTCAGCGAAGCCATCACCGGCAGCCTGTCGTTCAACGGCCAGCGCTGCACCGCGCTGAAAATCCTGTTCGTGCACGAAAACGTGGTGGGCAGTTTCCTCGAAAAATTCGAGGAGAAACTGGCGCAGCTCAAACCCGGCATGCCGTGGGAAGAGGGCGTGGCCCTGACGCCATTGCCGGAACCGGGCAAGACCGAATACCTGCAGGGCCTGGTCGAAGATGCCGTGAGCAAGGGCGCCCGGATGGTCAACGAAGGCGGCGGCGAGATCCATCAGCAGTTTTTCTACCCGGCTGTGCTGTACCCGGTGACGCCGGAGATGCGCGTCTACCACGAAGAGCAGTTCGGTCCGGTGGTGCCGGTGGTGGCGTATCGCGACCTGGAGACGGTGATCGAGTACGTGCTCGATTCGGACTTCGGCCAGCAGCTGAGTATCTTCGGCAACGACCCCAAGCAGGTCGGGCGGCTGGTGGATGCGTTCGCCAATCAGGTGGGCCGGATCAACATCAACGCACAATGCCAGCGCGGGCCGGACAGCTTCCCGTTCAATGGGCGTAAAAACTCGGCCGAAGGCACGCTGTCGGTGGACGATGCGCTGCGGGTGTTTTCGATCCGCACGCTGGTGGCGACCAAGTTCCAGGAGAGCAACAAGGCTTTGATCAGCGACATCATTCACGACCGTGACTCCAGCTTCCTGACCACCGACTACATCTTCTGATCGACGACGGTGCTGTGCAGGCGTCTTTGCTACCGCTGGGTGGCTCGGCGCCTGCATAATGCCGCCACCCGCCATTCTTTGGATCGCGCCTCTTGATTGACGCCCCTGTTGAATCCCCACCCGTGCTCACGCCAACGACCGGCATGCCCGTGCTGCAGTGGTTGCGCGTGGCCACGGGCGCTTCCCATAAATCGCTGGAAGACCGGCTGCCGTTCATGCGTCCCGAGCTGGACCGGGCGTTGTACGTTCGGCTGATTCAAGCGTATTACGGCTTTTATCGCCCGCTGGAACGGTTGATTGCCGGGGTCGACGATGCCTGCCCGAATGCCGGGCAACGGCGTAAAGTCCCGGCACTGTTGCGCGACCTGACCGCATTGGGCTTGTCCGATGCGCAGATACAGGCACTGCCGTTGTGTGAAGACCTCCCGGTGATCAAAAACGCGCTGCAACTGCTGGGCGCGCGTTACGTGATCGAGGGCGCCACGCTGGGCGGGCAGGTGCTGCGGCGGGTGGTCAAGGGCGCGCTGGGAATCGAGGCGGACAGCGGCGGCGAGTTTCTGGATGTCTACGGGCGTGAGACCGGGCCGCTGTGGAAAGCGTTTCTGCAGCAACTGGCCGAGGCGGACGATCCGCAACACAACGCTCAAATCGTCGAGGCGGCGTGCGCCACGTTCAGCAGTTTCGAGGCCTGGCTGGCGCGGGCCGGCGTCCTGGACACCCAAACACCCCAAACCCTGTAGGAGCGCGCTTGCCCGCGATGGCGACTTTTCTGCAACGTATTCATCGAATGACACACCGCCATCGCGGGCAAGCGCGCTCCTACAGATGAAATCACCGGGCGCGTCACCTTTGTTTGGTGATCGACCCACAGCTTCTATATGCTTTCAGCGTCTACTCAGCCCCGTGCCGCGCTGAAGGTAGGCCACGTATTCACGCAAGGGCAAAGGAAACCTGATGAGTACTCCCAGCACGCCGCTGTCCGGCGTCAACCAGCCGCTCAAGGGCATCGCCTTTATCGTCCTGGCGACCCTGCTGTTTTCCAGTCACGACACCCTGTCCAAATACCTGTCCGGCTTCTACCCGATCATCATGGTGGTCTGGGTCCGATATCTGGTGCACACCCTGTTGATGGCCTGCATTTTCATGCCCTCGGCGGGTTTGCGTGTGCTGCGCACCAAAAGGCCGGGCATGCAGGCCCTGCGCGCGGCCTGTCTGCTGGGCACCAGCCTGTTGTTCACCACCGGTTTGATGTTCATTCCCCTGGCCGAGGCCACGGCGGTCAACTTCCTTGCGCCGCTGCTGGTCACCGCGCTATCGGTGCCGCTGCTCAAGGAACATGTCTCGCGCGGTCAATGGATCGCCGTGCTGGTGGGCTTCAGCGGGGTGCTGGTCATCGTCCACCCGGGTGGCGAGTTGTTCACGCCGGCGGTGCTGCTGCCACTGGGTTCGGCCATGTGCTTTGCCTGCTACCAGTTGTTGACGCGCCTGGTGGCGGCCCACGACAGCCCGACCACCAGCAACTTCTTCGCCGGGCTGTTCAACACCCTGGTGATGAGCGCGCTGGTGCCGTTCTTCTGGCAACCGCCGCAGTGGCAACACATCCCGCTGATGCTCGCCCTGGGCAGCTGCGGCATGGTCGCGCACTTGCTGCTGACCCAGGCCTTCCGCTTCGCCGCCCCGGCCATGCTGGCCCCGTTCGGCTACTGCCAGATTGTGTTCGCCGGGCTGCTCGGCTTCATCTTCTTCGATCACGCCCCCTCACTCACGGCGCAGATCGGCATCGCCATCATCTGCCTCAGCGGCCTGGCTGCCGCATGGCAACAGGGCAGAAAGGGCGCCTGACGATTGTGGACGCCGATCCGCTTCTGCCCGGAGGGCGTGGGAGCGTGGCTTGCCCGCGATGAGGCCGGTACATCCGACGCATTTCCAGCGACCAATCCATTGCCATCGCGGGCAAGCGCGCTCCTACAAATCGAAATGCCTGCAAATGCGTGACGCCTGACACACCGCAAGCGCCTGGTTTGATGACTGCTGCGCAGCCAATCGCGGGACAAGCCACGCTCCCACGGCCTGCGGCCAGAATCAAAAGCCTGCCAGGCTTTGATCGTTCCCACGCTCTGTGTGGTAACGGCGATCCTGACGCTCCGCGTCCCTGTGACGCAGAGCATCAGTCACGGCGTGCCCACGCAGAGCGCGGGTACGATCAGTGGACGCCGATCCGCTTCTGCCCGGAGGGCGTGGGAGCGTGGCTTGCCCGCGATGAGGCCGGTACATCCGACGCATTTCCAGCGACCGATCCATTGCCATCGCGGGCAAGCGCGCTCCTACAAATCGAAACGCCTGCAACTGCGTGCCGCCTGATACGCCGCAGGCGCCTGGTTTCATGACTGCTGCGCAGCCAATCGCGGGACAAGCCACGCTCCCACGGCCTGCGGCCAGAATCAAAAGCCTGTGCGCACTATGGTCGATCGTTCCCACGCTCGGCGTGGTAACGGTGATCTGGACGCTCCGCGTCCCTTAGACGCGGAGCGTCAGTCACGGCGTGCCCACGCAGAGCGTGGGTACCATCAGTGGACGCCGATCCGCTTCTGCCCGGAGGGCGTGGGAGCGTGGCTTGCCCGCGATGAGGCCGGCACATCCGACGCATTTCCAGCCACCGATCCATTGCCATCG